>NZ_LR698963.1:0-174172 GCF_902381725.1 Dermabacter jinjuensis
ACACCCTCCCGAGTGCAGTACCATCGGCGCAGTTAGGCTTAGCTACCGGGTTCGGAATGGAACCGGGCGTTTCCCCAACGCTATGACCACCGAAACAACCAAAACCCTCCCCACAAACAAGCAGGGGGTGTGGAATGTCAACCACACAGTGAACGCGAACACACAAACAAAGCAAACAAGAGTGCTAGTAAGTCATCGGTCAATTAGTACCAGTCAGCTCCACACGTTACCGCGCTTCCACATCTGGCCTATCAACCCCGTCATCTACAGGGGACCTCCCACACACAAAGTGTACGGATATCTCATCTCGAAGCAGGCTTCCCGCTTAGATGCTTTCAGCGGTTATCCCTTCCCAACGTAGCCAACCAGCCATGCCCTTGGCAGAACAACTGGCACACCAGAGGTTAGTCCATCCCGGTCCTCTCGTACTAGGGACAGGCCTTCTCAAATATCCAACGCGCGCAGCGGATAGGGACCGAACTGTCTCACGACGTTCTAAACCCAGCTCGCGTACCGCTTTAATAGGCGAACAGCCTAACCCTTGGGACCAACTCCAGCCCCAGGATGCGACGAGCCGACATCGAGGTGCCAAACCATGCCGTCGATATGAGCTCTTGGGCAAGATCAGCCTGTTATCCCCGGGGTACCTTTTATCCGTTGAGCGACACCCATTCCACAATGAGGTGCCGGGTCACTAGTTCCAGCTTTCGCTCCTGCCCGACATGTCTGTCTCGCAGTCAAGCTCCCTTGTGCACTTACACTCAACACCTGATTGCCAACCAGGCTGAGGGAACCTTTGAGCGCCTCCGTTACTCTTTAGGAGGCAACCGCCCCAGTTAAACTACCCATCAGGCACTGTCCCTGAACCAGATCATGGTTCGAAGTGAGGAATCCAAAACGACCAGAGTGGTATTTCACCAACGACTCCACCAACACTAGCGTGCCAGCTTCTCAGTCTCCCACCTATCCTACACAAGCCGTTCCGAACACCAATACCAAACTATAGTAAAGGTCCCGGGGTCTTTCCGTCCTGCTGCGCGTAACGAGCATCTTTACTCGTAATGCAATTTCGCCGAGTTCGCGGTTGAGACAGTGGAGAAGTCGTTACGCCATTCGTGCAGGTCGGAACTTACCCGACAAGGAATTTCGCTACCTTAGGATGGTTATAGTTACCACCGCCGTTTACTGGGGCTTAAATTCTCAGCTTCGCCCACAAGGGGCTAACCAGTCCTCTTAACCTTCCAGCACCGGGCAGGCGTCAGTCCGTATACAGCGACTTACGTCTTCGCACGGACCTGTGTTTTTAGTAAACAGTCGCTTCTCCCTGGTCTCTGCGGCCATCAGTGCTCTCACACCTCAGGCCCCCCTTCTCCCGAAGTTACGGGGGCATTTTGCCGAGTTCCTTAACCACGATTCTCTCGAACTCCTTAGTATTCTCTACCTGATCACCTGAGTCGGTTTAGGGTACGGGCAATAGTGCTCGTCACGCCGGAACTTTTCTCGGCAGTCCAGGATCACCCACCTACCCCAATAAAGGGTCCTCATCACGACTCACCCACAAGAGCACAACATTACTCGCACTCGGGCTGCTCGCTTGAACGGGGACAACCATTACCCCGCGGAAGCTACCTCACTGCGTCATCCCACACGCTGACCTACTACGCACTTGGTTCCCAGCCTCACCACCAACAACCAACCCAAAGGGAAGGAAGCAGCAGCTCGGGTGGTTAGCATCACACGCCTCGGTATGGGTCCTCACACTATCGGTACGGGAATATCAACCCGTTATCCATCGACTACGCCTGTCGGCCTCGCCTTAGGTCCCGACTAACCCGGGGCGGATTAACCTAGCCCCGGAACCCTTGATCATTCGGAGGACGGGTTTCTCACCCGTCTTTCGCTACTCATGCCTGCATTCTCACTCGCATAGCCTCCACCACTGGGTTCCCCCGCAGCTTCACCGGCCACACGACGCTCCCCTACCCACCCCACACAAAATGGAGTGACACAGCTTCGGCGGTGTACTTGAGCCCCGCTACATTATCGGCGCAGAATCACTTGACCAGTGAGCTATTACGCACTCTTTCAAGGGTGGCTGCTTCTAAGCCAACCTCCTGGTTGTCTCAGCAACTCCACATCCTTTCCCACTTAGCACACGCTTAGGGGCCTTAGCTGATGTTCTGGGCTGTTTCCCTCTCGACCATGAAGCTTATCCCCCACAGTCTCACTGCTACGCTCTCACGTACCGGCATTCGGAGTTTGGCTAAGGTCAGTAACCCGGTGGGGCCCATCGCCTATCCAGTGCTCTACCTCCAGCACGAAACACGCAACGCTGCACCTAAATGCATTTCGGGGAGAACCAGCTATCACGAAGTTTGATTGGCCTTTCACCCCTATCCACAGGTCATCCCCTCCATTTTCAACTGAAGTGGGTTCGCGCCTCCACACGGTCTTACCCGCGCTTCACACTGCCCATGGATAGATCACTTCGCTTCGGGTCTAGAGCCGGCGACTGAACGCCCCATTCAGACTCGCTTTCGCTACGGCTACCCCACACAGGTTAACCTCGCCACCGACCACTAACTCGCAGGCTCATTTTTCAATAGGCACGCCGTCACCCCTCAAGGCTCCGACGGATTGTAAGCACACGGTTTCAGGTACTCTTTCACTCCCCTCCCGGGGTACTTTTCACCTTTCCCTCACGGTACTAGTCCGCTATCGGTCACAAGGAAGTATTTAGGCTTACCAGGTGGTCCTGGCAGATTCACACCGGATTCCACGAGCCCGGCCCTACTCGGGGCAACACCACGCCTGGCCATGCAGTTTCAGCTACGGGACTCACACCCACTATGGCGCCCCACTCACAAGGCTTCACCTACCACACACCACGACGCCACAACACCGGTAGATATTGTGTAAATGCACCCCACAACCCCACACCAGCAACCCCTACCGAGTCTCACACCAGCATGGTTTAGCCTCCTACGCTTTCGCTCGCCACTACTCACGCAATCACTATTGTTTTCTCTTCCTAAGGGTACTGAGATGTTTCACTTCCCCTCGTTCCCCCCACACCACCTATACATTCAGCGGCGGGTACCACGACTCACATCGCGGCGGGTTTCCCCATTCGGACATCCCCGGATCACAGGTCGGTTGTCACCTCCCCGAGGCTTATCGCAGACTCCCACGTCCTTCATCGGCTCCTTGTGCCCAGGCATCCACCGTATGCTCTAAGTAACTTAGAAACACTCAAAAATGAACACATAGACCAAAAACATTGAACTATCTGTAACAAAAAATTGCTTACAAGATGCTCGCGTCCACTATGCAGTTGACAAACAACACCCCCACACCCACCACCACCAACCACAGTCAGCAGCAACAGGAAGGGACAAGACCAAAACGCTCACGCGTGCAGCCTCACACCCCAATAGTGTGCCCACAACAAGCAACCCCCAACCGCACTCTTTCCAACCCCACAACAGGGCGTACTCAAACACAACCAGAAAGCCACTCATCTTTTATTGATGTTCCACCCAGCCCCATACGCGCTGCACACACACGGCACAGAACACGCACACCACAAAAAGCAGTGCAGGGCAAAAGTAAACTCCTTAGAAAGGAGGTGATCCAGCCGCACCTTCCGGTACGGCTACCTTGTTACGACTTAGTCCCAATCACCGATCCCACCTTCGACGACTCCCCGCATAAAGCTTGGGCCATCGGCTTCGGGTGTTACCGACTTTCGTGACTTGACGGGCGGTGTGTACAAGGCCCGGGAACGTATTCACCGCAGCATTGCTGATCTGCGATTACTAGCGACTCCGACTTCATAGGGTCGAGTTGCAGACCCCAATCCGAACTGAGACCGGCTTTTTGGGATTAGCTCCACCTCACAGTATCGCAACCCATTGTACCGACCATTGTAGCACGCGTGAAGCCCAAGACATAAGGGGCATGATGATTTGACGTCGTCCCCACCTTCCTCCGAGTTGACCCCGGCAGTCTCCCATGAGTCCCCACCCGAAGTGCTGGCAACATGGAACGAGGGTTGCGCTCGTTGCGGGACTTAACCCAACATCTCACGACACGAGCTGACGACAACCATGCACCACCTGTGCACCAGTCCAAAGAAAACCACATCTCTGCAGCGATCCAGTGCATGTCAAGCCTTGGTAAGGTTCTTCGCGTTGCATCGAATTAATCCGCATGCTCCGCCGCTTGTGCGGGCCCCCGTCAATTCCTTTGAGTTTTAGCCTTGCGGCCGTACTCCCCAGGCGGGGCACTTAATGCGTTAGCTACGGCGCGGAAAACGTGGAATGCTCCCCACACCTAGTGCCCAACGTTTACGGCATGGACTACCAGGGTATCTAATCCTGTTCGCTCCCCATGCTTTCGCTTCTCAGTGTCAGTAACGGCCCAGAGACCTGCCTTCGCCATCGGTGTTCCTCCTGATATCTGCGCATTTCACCGCTACACCAGGAATTCCAGTCTCCCCTACCGCACTCTAGCCTGCCCGTACCCACCGCACGCCCAAGGTTAAGCCTCGAGTTTTCACGGCAGACGCGACAAGCCACCTACAAGCCCTTTACGCCCAATAATTCCGGACAACGCTTGCGCCCTACGTATTACCGCGGCTGCTGGCACGTAGTTAGCCGGCGCTTCTTCTGCAAGTACCGTCACTTTCGCTTCTTCCTTGCTGAAAGAGGTTTACAACCCGAAGGCCGTCATCCCCCACGCGGCGTCGCTGCATCAGGCTTTCGCCCATTGTGCAATATTCCCCACTGCTGCCTCCCGTAGGAGTCTGGGCCGTGTCTCAGTCCCAGTGTGGCCGGTCGCCCTCTCAGGCCGGCTACCCGTCATCGCCTTGGTGAGCCACTACCTCACCAACAAACTGATAGGCCGCGAGCCCATCCCCCACCGAAAAACTTTCCACCACAACCCATGCGGGCCATAGTCATATCCAGTATTAGCCCCGATTTCTCGGAGTTATCCCAAAGTGGAGGGCAGGTTACTCACGTGTTACTCACCCGTTCGCCACTAATCCACTGTGCAAGCACAGCTTCATCGTTCGACTTGCATGTGTTAAGCACGCCGCCAGCGTTCGTCCTGAGCCAGGATCAAACTCTCCATTAAAAAACAGAAAAATCTAAACCCAGCAGAAACAAAACAATCAACATTACGCTGACCATCCAGAAATTGAACAAGAAATTCAATGTTCCTGCCAAAAAATTGGCATCAATAAACAGACACACTATTGAGATATCAAACAACACGCGCACACCCCACTCGCCCCATTTCCGTGGGGCTCGCGAGGAGCTGATGTTCGCCGGAAGTTCACTCGACCTCTCGGCGCGAGTCACTAGCTTAGCAACCCTTTCCGATCCGGTCAAGTTGACTCACCGTGTTCCGTGCCACTCTTTACCGGATGCTCACCCGGGGTTCGTGCACGATCTTCACGGCGGCCACTCTCGGCCGCGGTTGGAAGTCGAATTTCTCCGGCTTCGCGAACCAACGAACAAAGACATTACGCGACCCCACCCCCCTGGTCAAGCCACATGGGCGCGCGCGTGCTCACCGCCACAATGCAAAGCGCCTGCGGCCCTTATCGAGGGGGCAGCAGGCGCTAAGTAGGCGAGTTCAGCAGCAGTTCACCGCGTGCTCAACTTGCAACTTTCACCATGGCGGCATTCTTCTTGCCGCGCCGCAGCAGCAGGTAGCCACCGGCAAGCATGGTGTAGGCGCCTAGATCGGTCTCAAGAACGTCGACGTCGCCCGCGATCTTTTCGCCGTTGATCGAGAGGCCCCCTTCCTTGAGCGCCCTCCGCACTGCGCCGTTCGAGTTCAAAAGCTCGGTAGCTGTAAAGGCCTCGACGATGTTCGCCGTCGCGGGAAGCTCCACACACGGGAGCTCCCCTGCGATCACGGCAACCGTCGGACCATCGAGCTCACGCACATCTCCGCGCCCAAACAGCACCGATGCCGCCGACTTCGCCTGGGCCGTGGCCTGCTCGCCGTGAACGAGGGTCGTCATATCGTCCGCGAGAAGCTTTTGCGCCGCACGTTCATGCGGGCGCTCGGCCGTTGCCGACTCGACCGCTGCAATTTCTTCCTCGGGACGGAACGTAAAGTAACGCAGGTACTTGAGCACGTCGCGGTCGTCAGCTCCGAGCCAGAACTGGTGGAAGGCATACGGACTCGTGAGCTCGGGATCGAGCCACACGGCGCCGCCCTCGCTCTTACCGAACTTCGTTCCATCGGCCTTCGTCACGAGCGGGGTCGTGAGGGCATGCGTTTGCACGCCCTCGACCTTGCGGATCAGCTCTGCACCGCCAACGATGTTGCCCCACTGGTCGTTTCCGCCATACTGAAGCGTCACGCCGTAGCGTCGGTACAGCTCAAGGAAGTCCATCGCTTGGAGAATCTGGTACGAGAACTCGAGGTAGCTGAGGCCCTCTTCAGAGTTCAGGCGTTTCGCGACGATTTCCTTCGACAGCATCGTGCCCATGCGGAACTGCGAGCCGTAGTCGCGAAGGAAACTCAAGACGTTGAGATCCTTGGTCCAGTCGTAGTTATTGACCATCGTGACCCCGAATTCGCCTTCGGGATCGAGGAAGCGCTCAATCTGGCCGCGGAGCGACTCAACCCAGGTCGCCACGATGTCGGCCGAATTCATCTTGCGCTCGCCCGACATGCGGGGATCGCCCACGAGGCCCGTAGCGCCGCCGACGAGGGCGAACGGCTTGTTGCCCGCGAGCTGAAAGCGGCGCATGGTGAGAATCTGTGTGAGGTGCCCAACGTGGAGGGAGGACGCGGTCGGGTCAAAACCGCAATAGAGCTTGATCGGGCCCTCGTTTGCTGCGGTGCGGATCGCCTCGATCCCGGTCGAATTCACCAGCAGGCCACGCCATTCAAGCTCGTCAACGATGTTGACCATCGTGCCTCTCCATTCCTTTCGTCAGGGCGGCTCTCACACGCCGCGCATCTTCTCCACAGTAGCGCACGCCCCCTAGAGAGGCTTCGCGAACTCCCGCAGTTCGCTCGAGGTCACTTTTGCGTGTCGAAGCTGGGTCGCGACGCTTTTTCGCCCCGTTCCCCCTTTCGAGGAACGCGAGTCGATCGATCCGAGGGTTGTGAGAACGCCGCGCACCTCGGGCTTGAGAGAGGGCGAGACCGACGCGAGATCCTCGTCGCTCAAGTCCCACAGCTCTTCGCCTCGCGATTCTGCGAGTTGGACGCATCCGCCGGAAATCTCGTGAGCCTCGCGGAAGGGAACTCCCTGGCGCACGAGCCATTCGGCGATATCCGTTGCCAGGGCAAAACCGCGCGGCGCGAGATACGCCATTCGTTCGGTGTTGAAGGAGAGGGTACGCACCATGCCCGCGAATGCCGGCAGGAGCAATTCGAGCTGGTCGGTCTGATCGAACAACGGCTCCTTGTCTTCCTGCAGGTCGCGGTTGTAGGCAAGGGGCATCGCTTTGAGCGTTGCGAGCAGCCCGGCGAGGTCGCCGATGAAGCGACCGGCCTTGCCGCGCGTAAGCTCGGCGACGTCGGGGTTCTTCTTTTGCGGCATGATCGATGATCCGGTCGAATAGGCATCGTCCAGGGTCACGAAGTCGAATTCCTTCGTGTTCCACACGATGATCTCCTCAGACAGTCGCGAAAGGTCGACTCCGAGCATCGTGAGACACCACGAGTACTCGGCGTACACATCGCGCGCGGACGTGCCGTCAATCGAATTTTCGCTCGCCGCATCAAAACCGAGTTCGACCGCTACTGCCTCGGGGTCAAGCCCAAGTGACGATCCCGCGAGGGCACCCGAGCCGTAGGGCGAGATCGCTGCGCGCGCGTCCAGGTCACGTAGCCTCTCGACGTCGCGCATGAGCGGCCACGCGTGGGCGAGAAGGTGGTGCGCGAGTAACACGGGCTGGGCGTGTTGAAGGTGGGTGCGGCCCGGCATGGGAGCCTCGGGGTATTCCGACGCTTGCTGGATGAGTGCGTCTACGACATCGAGCGTGAGTGCCGCAATCACGCGGGCGTGGTCGCGAATATACATGCGCCCAAGGGTCGCGACTTGGTCGTTGCGTGAACGGCCCGCGCGAAGCTTCCCTCCGAGGGCCGGGCCGGCGATTTCAAGAAGGCCTCGCTCGAGGGCGGAGTGCACGTCCTCATCGCTCACGTGTGGCGTAAACTCCCCGGTTTCAACGCGCCGCCCGAGCTCGTCGAGCGCCGCGAGCATGTCGCGAAGCTCGCTCTCACTCAAGAGCCCCGCGCGTGCGAGGACGCGCGCGTGCGCCTTCGAGCCGCGCACATCGTACGGCGCGAGGCGCCAGTCGAAGTCGGTGGACTTGGACAGGGCAGCCATGACGTCGGCGGGACCGGAGGCAAAGCGTCCGCCCCACAGGGCGACGCGTTCGACGGATTCCTCCGGCGCATCTGCGCACCTGTGTGCCTCGTGTGTATCGCTCACGTGTCTCACTCCTCGCTAGCGCCGACGTTTGCCTCGAGGGAGGGTGCGTTGCCGAACTTTTCATCGCGAGCCGTTGCCTGCTTCGAGCCGAGACCGTAGATCTCAATGAAGCCTTTCGCATGCGATTGGTCGAAGGTGTCGCCTTCGTCGTAGGTCGCGAGATTGAAGTCGTAGAGACTGCTGTCGCTGCGGCGACCGGTAACCGTCGCGCGGCCGCCGTGCAGGCGCATGCGAACCTCGCCACTCACGTAACGCTGGGTGTCGTCGATGAAGGCCTCGAGTGAGCGCTTGAGGGGGCTAAACCACTGGCCGTCGTAGACGAGATCAGTCCAGCGGTCCTGCACCTCACGCTTGAAGCGCCCCTGCTCGCGCTCGAGGGTCACACGCTCGAGTTCGCGATGCGCCTCGATGAGCGCCATCGCTCCCGGGGCCTCATAAATCTCGCGCGACTTGATACCTACGAGTCGGTCCTCGACGATGTCGATGCGGCCAATTCCCTGAGCTCCAGCACGGCGGTTCATCTCTTGGATCGCTTCGAGCGGACTCAATGCACGAGAGTCGATAGCGACCGGGATGCCGCGCTCGAACGTCACGACGAGCTCATCGGCGACCGGTGGAAATGCCGGGTCATCCGTGTAGTTGTACACGTCTTTCGTCGGCTCGTTCCAAATATCCTCGAGGAACCCGGTTTCGATAGCGCGCCCCCAAACGTTCTGGTCAATGGAGAACGGGTTGTGCTTCGTCGTGGTGATCGGAAGGTTGTTTTTCTCCGCGTAGTCGATTGCCTTGTCGCGAGTGAGTGCGAGGTCTCGCACGGGTGCGATGCACTGAAGTTCCGGGGCGAGCGAGGTAATTGAGACCTCGAATCGCACCTGGTCGTTACCCTTGCCGGTGCAGCCATGCGCGACGGTGCTCGCACCGTATTTCTTTGCGGCCTTCACGAGGTGTTTTGCGATCACGGGGCGCGAAAGCGCGGAAACGACCGGGTATGCGTCCATGTACAGGGCGTTCGCTTTGAGAGCGGGCATGCAGTATTCGCTCGCGAACTCCTCACGCGCATCGGCGACGTATGCTTCGACGGCTCCGCAGTCCAGCGCACGCTTGCGGATTACTTCGAGGTCTTCACCTCCCTGGCCAACATCCACCGCACACGCGATGACGTCAGCGCCCGTGGCGTCGTGGATCCAGCCGATAGCCACGGATGTATCGAGACCGCCTGAGTAGGCAAGAACGATGCGTTCTGTCATGGGGGTTTTTCCTCCTAGGTCGAGTGGATCGGGGTGGCTCGCATCCGTGCTCTACGTGTGATCGTCGACTGCTGCCCGGCGACCGTCGGCGAGCTCGCGCAGCGTAGACGCGAGTTCGCGCCCCTGCGCTGCGCCGCGAGCGACAATGAGGATCGTGTCGTCTCCCGCAACCGTGCCGAGGATCGAGGGCAGCACGGAGTGATCCAGCGCGCTCGCGAGATACTGTGCGGCTCCGGGCGGCGTGCGCACGACCACCAGGTTGTCGCTTGCCTCCGCGCTCACGAGCAGCTCTTCCGCAAGACGTTGAAGCCTCGCCGCGTAATGTTCTTGCGAGGGCGGGCGTCGCAAACTGTGAACCCGCTCGCCTCCTTCGGGAGGAAGCATGTACACGAGAGAACCGGAGCTCGAGCGCACCTTTTCGGCACGCAGCTCCACGAGGTCGCGCGACAGCGTCGCCTGAGTAACGCTCACGCCGTCTTTCTCCAAAAGCGCGAGAAGAGCGGTTTGCGATGTGACCTCGGTGCGGTTCAGGATGTCGACGATCTTGCGTTGGCGCGAGATCTTGGTCTGCGGTTGCTGCGGTTGATCGCTCATCGATGTCCTTTCATGCCGCGGGGGTCCTCGCGCGGGCGGCACACCGCGCACCACCAAAGCATTCTATTGCAGTCGTATGCATGACTATACATAAAGAGCCTGAGCCCCGCCGCTCAATGCAAGCGACGGGGCTCAGGCCGACTTCTTACCCGCGAGGGGCGAAATCCTTAGGCGCGCAGCTCACCACCCACGGCCGATTCAACCGCGGCGATGGCTCGGGCACGAATCTCGTCGATCTCGGCACCCTTGAGCGTTTTCTCATGCGGCCTAAGTCGCACGGCGAATGCGAGCGACTTCTTGCCCTCAGGAACCTGGTCACCACGGTATTCGTCAAAGAGGCGAACCTCTTCCGCAACATCGCCAATCCCCACGATGAGGGCCGCACGCACGGCCTCGGCGGGCGTGTCGTCATTCACGACGAACGCAAAATCTTCCTTGGCGATCGGGAATGTCGAGATCGGCTCCGCCGGCACCACGGCGGGTGCGGACTCAATCACGGCTTCGAGATCAAGCTCGAACGCAGCCGCGTTCTTCGGAAGACTGAACGCCTTGATGACCGCCGGGTGAAGCTCGCCGGCAACGCCCACACGCTCCCCCTCAACGGTCGACAGGATCGCCGTGCGACCCGGGTGGAAAGCACTCGCTGTTCCCTGTTCGACCACGAGTTCGGTGCCGGCAGCGGCAGCGACGCGACGCGCGAAGGCAATCGCATCGGCCCAGTCCCACGCACGAGGCTCGGTCAACGGCCCCGCAGCAGTGATGGGGCCGCCCGCCACGAGCGCAACGTGGCGATCTTGCTTCGCGAGCGAAGAAGCGATCTCCTCCAACTCGGCATCGCTGGGGCGCGAGGAAGCACTCGGCACCGGAACGCGTTCGCCTCGCTTTTCGAAAACGAGACCGGACTCGAAGACCGCAACCGAATCCTCGCCGCGCGCGAGATTGCGCTGGGCAACGGGAAGAAGGGTTTCGAGAATCGCCGTTCGCATGAGCGGTTCATCGTCAGCGAGAGGATTGAGCAGGCGCACCGCATTACGCAGCGGAGAATCCTCCGGCAAACGAAGCTTCGCGAAAGTCTTGTCGTTCGTGAACGGGAAGCTCACAACTTCGGTCGCGCCCGCCTCGGCGAGGGCATTTGCGACGGCACGCCTCGCCCGCTGGGCGCGAGTGAGGCCGCGCCCGCCGGGGGCCGACGGCAGCCTCGACGCAATCGCGTCATAACCCTCGAGCCGCGCAATCTCCTCGACGAGATCCTCGGGGATGCGAAGATCGCCGCGCCACGTGGGCGGAACAACCGTGAGAGTTTCCTCTCCGTTGTCTCCCCCTGCGGCGGAAGATACGGTGCAGCCGATCTTCTCGAGCGATCCGACGACCTGCTCACGCGTGTATGCAACGCCCACGACGCGCTCCGCGTAGTCAAGGGGCAGCGAAATTTCGGCTGCGGTCTCCTTACCGGCGCGCGCATGCGTTCGGTTCGAGTCAAGCGTTCCACCGCCGTACTCGACGAGGAGCTGGGCGGCACGCCGGGCTGCAACCTCCACCAGCACAGGATCGACCCCGCGTTCGCCACGCTTGCCGGCCTCGGACACGAGCTTGTGGCGGCGCGCGGTGCGCGCCTGAGTCGTCGGGTCGAAGTGCGCAGCCTCGATCACGACATCGACGGTCGAGGAGTCGACCTCGGTTTCGCTTCCGCCCATGACGCCCGCGAGCGCGACGGGACGTGCGCCATGACCACCGGTCGAGTCCGCCACCACGAGGTCCTCGGGGTGAAGCGTGCGGGCCTTGTCGTCGAGAGTCGTGAGCACCTCGCCTTGCTTAGCGCGGCGCACCACGATCGGTTCCGTAAGCTTCGCGGCATCGAACATGTGCAGCGGCTGGCCGAGATCGAGCATGACGTAGTTGCCGACGTCGACGATGAGCGAGATCGGACGCATGCCAGCGAGCGAAAGGCGCTGCTGCATCCAGCGAGGGCTAGGCGCCGAGGTGTCCACGCCGTTCACGCGCTGGGCGACATAGGAGGTCGCGCCGACGTTGCCGCGGATCGGGGCGTCATCTTCGAGGAGGACCTGAATGCCCTCACCGCTTGCCTCGGGCACCTCGACCTCAAGGGCGGGGTCGGTGAAACGCGCCCCGGTCGCGTGGGAGTACTCGCGCGCAACGCCTCGCATCGAGAAGCAGTAGCCGCGATCGGGCGTCACGTTGATTTCGACGACTTCCTCATCGAGGCCAAAAAGGGCGATCGCGTCATCGCCTGGCTTCGCTTCGATACCTTCGGCGATCCCGCGGCCGAGAACGATGATGCCGTCCTCGGAATCCTCGCCGAGGCCCAGCTCACTGGTCGAGCAGATCATGCCGTCGGAAAGGTGACCATAGGTCTTGCGTGCCGCAATCTCGAAGTTCCCGGGAAGAACTGTTCCGGGAAGTGACACGACGACGAGGTCGCCCTCGACGAAGTTGTGCGCACCGCAAATGATGCCGCGGCTCGGGACTTCTTCGCCGGGCTGCGGATCTTTCGGATTGTCGAGTGCTTCATTGTGCGCCTCGCCAACGTCGACGCGGCACCAATTGACGGTCTTACCGTTTTTGTGGGTTTCCTTGACGAGGTTCAAGACGCGGCCCACGACGAGGGGCCCCGTGACCTGAGCGCCAAAGATACCTTCTTCCTCGAGGCCGACGGAGACGAGCGAGGCTGCGACAGCCTCGGCATTAGCGCCATCGGCAAGCTCAACGTGTTCGCCGAGCCATGAAAGGGGAATGCGGGGCATTGCTCAGATCTCCGTTCCGTAGTGCTGGGAGAAGCGCACGTCGCCCTCCACAATGTCGTGCATGTCCGTTACCGAGTTGCGCAGCATGAGGATGCGCTCAATTCCGAGGCCGAACGCGAAGCCGCGGTATTCACTCGGATCGATCCCGCACGCGCGAAGCACAGCGGGGTTGACCATGCCGCAGCCGCCCATTTCAATCCAGCCCGTTCCGCTGCACACGCGGCACGCGGGATCCGCATCGGCATCGAGACCGTTCTTCGCCTCGCATTTGAAGCATCGGAAGTCCATCTCGGCGCTCGGTTCGGTGAACGGGAAGTATGAAGGACGCAGACGCGTGATCGGCTTGCCGCCAAACAGGGCCTCGGCGACTTTGTCGAGCGTACCCACGAGATCCGCCATCGTCAGATCCCGGTCAATCGCGAGCCCCTCGACCTGGTTGAACACGGGGGCGTGGGTGGCATCGAGTTCATCGGTACGGAAAACTTTGCCGGGGCAGGCGATGTAGAGGGGAACGCCGCGCTCAAGCAACGTGCGCGCTTGAACGGGAGAGGTGTGCGTTCGCAGCACCTGGCCGCTTCCCTCGGGCGCCACGTAGAACGTGTCTTGCATCTGGCGCGCAGGGTGGTCCTCGTCGAAGTTGAGCGCGTCGAAGTTGAACCACTCGGCTTCGATCTCTGGGCCTTCGGCGATTTCCCAACCGAGACCAACGAACACGTCCGCAATGTGGTCCTGGAGGATGCCGAGCGGGTGGCGTGCACCGCGCGGAAGCCGGTCAACTGCTGTCGTGACATCCACGCGATCCTTCGCGAGCGCCTCAGCTTCCTCCTTCTCGGCGATCTCCTTCGAGCGCGCCGCGAGCGCCTGCTGCACGCGCCCCTTGGAACCGCCGATGAGCTTGCCAGCAGCGGCTTTCTTCTCGTTGGGCAGATCCTTAATGCCGCGATTCGCGCGTGAAAGCGGGGAATCGTCCCCGACATGGGCGATGCGCACCTGCTTGATCTCGGCCGACGTCGTGGCCTCCGCAATCGCGGCGAGCGCAGAATCGACCGCGCGGGCGATCGCCTCCTCGCTCATGTCCACACTGTTCGTCACATCTGACACGAATTCTCCACATCCTCACGTTGACACAGCACGCGCGCATGCCCGCACTCGATCGCCGCTGGCATCGGATACATACGCGGGGTGCACGTTCTTTGCATTAGCAATGATACGTGGGCGATACGGTGGGGCTTGCACGCCCTCTCAGCGCAAAGCTCCGCACCTGGCGGCGCACGCGCACCCTTCCGGGCGTTCACCCGCGCCTTGAACCGCGCGACAACAGAAAGGCTCCCCTCATGCCCACGACAGTCCAAGGACTCGTCTCCTTCGCCGCACATGAACCCGCAGAGGTCGTCGACATTATGATTCCCGAGCCCGGCCCGCGCGACGTGATCGTCGACGTGAACACGTGCGGGGTGTGCCATACCGATCTCGCCTACCGCAACGGAGACATCACCGACGACTACCCGTTTCTGCTCGGTCACGAGGCAACCGCAGTCGTGAGTGAGATCGGCGAGGATGTCACCCACGTCGAGGTTGGAGATACCGTCATCCTTAACTGGCGCGCCGTGTGCGGGCAGTGCCGCGCATGCAAAAAGGGTGAGCCGAAATACTGCTTCGACACCTTCAATGCCTCGAAACCGATGACCCTCACCGACGGCACCGAACTCACGGCCGCCCTCGGCATCGGCTCCTTCGCCGAAAAGACCCTCGTTCACGAACTCCAGTGCACGAAGGTCGATCCCAATGCCGATGCGGCAGCCGTCGGCCTCCTTGGATGCGGCGTCATGGCCGGAATCGGCGCGGCGCTCAACACGGGCGAGGTCCAGCGTGGTGAGTCGGTTGCAGTGATCGGCGCGGGTGGCGTCGGCCTCGCCGCCGTTGCCGGCGCAAAACTCGGGGGCGCCACCACGATCATCGCTCTCGACCTCGACGACAAGAAGTTTGACAAAGCACGCGCCCTCGGAGCCACCCACACGGTTGCCACGAAAGGGCTCGAACCCGAGGAGGTTGCCGAAAGAATCCGGGAGCTCACGGGCGGCTTTGGTGCCGACGTCGTCGTCGATGCCGTCGGTATCCCCGCCACGTACACCGCGGCCTTCTACGGGCGCGACCTCGCGGGGCGTGTTGTCCTCGTCGGCGTACCAAACCCAACCGCCGAGATCACGCTGCCCCTGATCGACGTGTTCAGCCGGGGCGGCTCCCTCAAGAGCTCGTGGTACGGGGACTGCCTGCCCGAGCGCGACTTTCCTTACCTCGCTGATCTCTTCGCACAAGGCCGCCTGCCCCTCGACGAATTTGTGAGCGAACGCATCGCGCTCACGGATGTCGAGGGCGCTTTCGAGCGCATGAAGGGCGGCACCATCCTCCGCAGCGTCGTGGAAATGCCACGCGCCTAGATCCAACCCTCACGCACATCACCGAAAAAGGACTTCACCATGAACCTCCGAATCGACCATGCCGTCACCGAGGGCACATTCACCCTCGACGGCGAGACATTCGACGTCGCCAACAACGTGTGGGTCGTCGGCAACGACGAGGACTGCGTCGTGATCGACGCTCCACACGACATCGACATCATTGAAAAGCTCGTGGGCGAGCGTACGCTCCTCGCGATCCTCTTGACGCATGCCCACGACGACCACGCGCGTTTTGCCCCTAAGCTCGCCGAGCGCTTTGACGCACCGATGCTCCTGCACCCGGGCGATAAGAAGCTGTGGGCACTCACCCACGGGGATCTCGAATGGGATGCCGACCTTGAGGACGGCGACGCTTTCAGCATCGCCGACCACGAGCTCAACGTCATCCACACGCCCGGGCACTCCCCCGGGTCGGTGTGCTACCTCCTGCGCAGCACCACCGAAGGCGAGCCCGATCAACTGTTCTCCGGCGACACGCTCTTCGAAGGGGGCCCCGGCGCGACCGGACGCTCCTACAGTGACCGAGGGCAAATTGAAGACAGCATTCGCGAAAAGCTCTTTAGCCTCGACGACGCGACCATCGTTCACACGGGCCACGGCCCGGATACAACGATCGGCGCCGAGCGTGAGCGCGCGAAGGGCGACTGGCTCTAAACGCGCCTCACGCCGCGATTATCGCGAAGCGAGCTGGTCGAGGGTCTCCTCGACCAGCTCTTTTTCTCGCGCTCCATACGTGCCAGCGAAAGCGCTGAGCGCCTCTCGGCCCGGCGGCATACCGTGCGCGGCAGCACCCGCAACGCGCGCAGCGGCGACGAGCTGCGCAAAATCGAGAGCCTCCCCGAGCTCACGCCCCGCGACCACCGCGGTCACGAGCGCCGCCACGAGCGTGTCCCCCGCTCCCGTCGCATTCGCGCGCTCGACGACAAACCCCGGCCTCTCGAGCACCTGACCGCGACCCGCATCGATCGCGACAAGCCCCTTTCGGCCACGAGACACCACGACGAGCTCCACCCGATCGGCAAGTGCGCGCGCGGCCTCGAGCGCGGAATCGGTGCGTGTGTAGCGTTTGGCTTCCTCGTCATTTGGGCAAAACGCGTAGCAATGCTCGAGGTGGCGCAAGATCGCCGGATCCCACGCGCCCGAGTCGTCGTGGCCAACGTCGGCCCAGATTCGCGTGCCGCGCTCCCGCTCCCCCGCAAGCAGAGGCATGGTGTCGCGCTCGAGCGAGACCGTGAGGTGCTGCGCTTGCTCGGCAAGAACATGCTCGGTCGTCGCAAGCGGAGCGCTCGGCAGGCCCCCCGTGTAGAACATGCGATCGCCTTCGTACGGGATCGCCGCTGTACACGGAACATCCCAGCCCGCGCGCCTCACGCTCGCTCCGAGTCCCACACCGTCGGCCTCGAGCATCGGCTCGACGAGTCGGGAAATGGGCCCTTCACCAAGCTCGGTTCCGAGCGTGACGTCCATATCGAGCGCCGCCGCGGCACGCGCAACGTTTGCCGCGCCTCCAACAGCGAGGGCAACGGACTGCGTATGGCACTCCTCGCCAAGCTCCGGGAGCTGGGTGAAAGGCGTGAAAAGGACATCGAGGAACACAGGTCCCACGCATGCGAGATCACGAAGCGATAGGGTCGTTGGTGCCGCATCGTTGCAGGCTAGATCTTGATTCAGGTTCGTCACGTAAAAAGGCTATGGCGCGCACGGGCGCCCGTCAAAGACGCGAGTGCACCTGTCGCACTCGTTCACACCACACCCATGAGGAGGCCCTCACATGAAACTCACGCTGCTCGGTGGAGGAGGCTTCCGCGTCCCGCTCATGGTTCGCACGCTCCTCAAGGACAGCTCCGAACAGCGGGTTCGCGCCCTCACCCTGTGGGATGCGAATGAGGAGCGTTTGCGCACGATGGCGCGGATCGTCGAGGCCATGACCGCCTCGGTGCCCCACGCGCCGAGCGTACGCATCGCTACTGACATGCGCGATGCAGTGCGCGGAGCCGATTTTGTTTTCAGTGCGATTCGCGTCGGCGGCACCGATGGCCGCGCGCAGGACGAGCGCATCGCGCATTCGTGCGGCGTGCTCGGCCAGGAGACGACGGGCTTCGGCGGCCTGAGCTACGCACTTCGCGGTATTCCCGTGGCGAGGGCCATCGCGGAGGCAATCCGCGAAGAAGCCCCAAGCGCCTACCTCATCAACTTCACGAACCCCGCGGGAATCATTACCGAGGTCTCGAGCGAGATTCTCGGTGACCGCGTGATCGGCATTTGCGACTCCCCCGTGGGCCTCGCCCGCCACGCCCTCACAGCACTCGAAGATGCCGGCGAGGTCGATACCGGCACGAGCAGCCGCATTTTCGAAACCGGCGGTCCGGTACACATCGACTACCTGGGCCTCAACCACCTCGGTTGGGTGCACCGCATCCTCGTGAACGGCCGCGATGTTCTCCCCACGGTTCTCGAGCGCCCCGACCTCATTGAATCGTTCGAGGAGGGCAAGCTTTTCGGCGCCAAATGGGTTCAGCACATTGGCGCGCTGCCGAACGAGTACCTACACTACTACTATTACGCGCGCGAGGCTCGCCTTGCCGACGACCGCGCGGAAGCAACGCGCGGGATCTTCCTCGCCGCCCAGCAGGCCGACTTCTATCGCGAAGCCGCGCAGCTCGACGGGCACGCGGCATTCGAGGCATGGAACCGCACGCGTGAAGAGCGCGAAGAAACGTATATGGCGACGAACCGCGAAGCCGCGGGTGGAATCGAGCGCGAGGCCGCGGACATCGAATCGGGCGGTTACGATCGCGTTGCGCTCGCCGTGATGAAGGCCCTCGCCTTCGATCAGGCGACCGAGCTGATCGTCAACACGCCCAATAGGGGCCGCATTCCGTCGCTCCCGGACGATGCCGTCGTCGAAGCTCCGTGCCGCATCGACTCCAAGGGCGCGACGCCACTGGACGTCACCGGGCTCACGGGCCACCAGCTCGCACTCGTCACCCAGGTAAAGAACGCCGAGCGCACCGTAATCGCTGCTTCCCGCGAGGGAAGCGCCGATCTGGCCGTCGAGGCGTTCTTCTCCCACCCGCTCGTCGACGGCGTCGGTGTCGCGCGCGAGCTGCTCGCGAAGGCCAAAGAAAGCTTCGCCGAGGACCTCGCCTACCTACGCTGAGCGGAATCAGACTCATCGCCTACGTGCGTGCCCTCGCCATCCTGTAGGGCACGCAAGTAGGCGTTGTAGTTTTCGAGCTCAGCCCCACCGTCGCGCTCCGCCTTGCGGTCATAGTTACGGGCCGCCCTCTCTTCGCTGCGCGACCACTGGATTCCCGCGATGAGGGCATAGAACGCCGTGGGGACCTCGCTGATACCCCACATGATCGAGCCGCCCGCAAATTGCTGACGCTCAAGTTCAGCGCGCGGGAACATATTGAGAAGCGTGTACCAATCTCCGCCGATGAGCCAGGTCGCGCTCACGACAGCGATGCCAAAGAAGGCGTGGAACGTGAGCGTCACAAGCAGCGTGACGAGCTTGAGTACGGGGCTTATGGGCTTTTGGGCGGGGTCGATGCCGATAATCACCCACGCAAACAGGTAGCCCGCAAGGAGGAAGTGGACGGTCATGAGGAGGTGACCGACGTGTTCGAACATCGCCCACGTGAAAAACGGGGTGAAATAAAACAGCACGAGCGAGCCCGCGAAGAGGAAACCCGCAATCGGCGGGCTTGAGACGACGGTCGCGTAGCGCGTGTGAAGGATCGCGAGGATCCACTCGCGCATGCCGCGCGAGCCGTCGCTCCTGGGCGTCGCGGCCCGGCTGAGCATCGTGACCGGCGCGCCGAGTACGAGAAGCGGCGGGACAATAACCATGAGCGCCATGTGCTGGGTCATGTGGGCATCGAAGCGCACGCGCCCGAACGCGGCCGCACCACCGCTCATCACCCAGAAAAGTGCGAGACACCCCGCAAGCCAGAAGATCGTGCGCGAGTGCGGCCAGTGGTCTCCGCGTGCACGCAGACGGGCAAGCCCCAGGAGGTAGAGCACGGCAAAGAGAGCAGCAACGCCCGTGAACATCCAGTCCATCTGCCATACGGTGACGAGGCTCAGGAGGGAGAACTCGCCGCTCGGAGGCTCGTATCCCACGAGAGAAAGTACGCGATAGGTCTCGGGCGGCACGTACTGGGGTACGGGCGGCTCGGAACGGCCGAGGGCACTTGAGGCGCCGAGAATGACGGCAGCAATGAGCACCTCCACGCGCGCGAGGCGAGCGAAAGCGCGGCGGGCTGCGCGCTCGACATGCGCGTGGGCCGGTCCGACGGTTCCCTTCATCCTGTCGCCGCGCGCGACGGAGGTGTAGGTATTCACAAGCGGGGTGAGCGCGCGGCGCCGTTGCGCGTACCCAATCGCGGCGATGGCAACCGTAAGCAGGGCCTTGAGAAGCACGAGCCATCCGTAGCGAGTGGTGACGAATTGCGCGGGGTTTTCCAGCCGGATCGCGGCGTTGATGATCCCGGAATAGACGAGCGCGAGGATGGCAAAGAGAGCCCACGGGCTATAGCGCTTGAGCCACGTTGCGAGAGTCGCGGTATCGGTTCGGTGTGCTTCGGCAAGAAACACGAGGAGCGGACCGAGCCACGTGAGAACGCCAAGGAGATGCGCGATCATGGCGTTGACGGCGTTGAGGTGGTCGGTCGAGTTGCCGGCGTGCCCGAGGAAGCCGAGGGCGATGACGCTCAGGGCAAGCAGGGCGGTCAGCCACCCTGCTCCGCGCAGGTGCCTCGTGAGGGCGCCGATTCCCGCGGATAGGAGCGCGAAGACGAGGGCCCACACGGTGGCGCGCCCCAGGTCGGTCCTCCATATGAAGTATCCGAGCTGCTGAGGGGACATCGACCCCCGCGCGTTGGCGTACGTGAGATAGGTGCCGAGCGCGAGGAGCAGCCCGTAGCCGAGGGTGAAGCGTACGGCGAGCCGGCGCTGCCGATCCTGCATATCGCTCAGACGAGGGCTCTTGTGGCCGCGCGTGCGGCCGACGCCCGGTTGAAAGAGGCTTAGCGTGAGGGCATAGCCGAAGGCGAGGGCAAGCGCGAGGTATTCGGCGCACTTGACGGCGACGACAAGGTCGTTGGTAATGGTGCCAAACGTGCTCGCAAGCGGTCCGTTTGCTTCACCGGTGAGGGTGAGGCCAAGGACCCCGGCGAGACCACCGGCAACAATGACGAGGACGCTCAGGGGCAGGAGAGTGCGCGAGAGTCCTTTCACCGCGCACCTGCTCGTGCGCGCGCCGACTCGAACAAACACAGGGTTGTGGCCGTTGCAAGGTTGAGAGATTCGGCGCTCCCGTAAATCGGGATGGCCACGCGAGCATCGGCCGCCTCGAGCGTTGCCGCGTCAAGACCGTGGGCCTCGTTGCCCATGAGCCACGCGAGGCGCTCGGGAGGAGTCCAGTCAAAAAGATTCTGCGCACCGCGCGGGCTCGTCGCTGCCGTTGCGATGCTGCGAGAGCGCAGCGCATCGAGGAGTTCCCCCATGGGGACCTTGCGGGCAAAAGGAACGTGAAAGAGGCTTCCGGCACTTGCGCGTACAACCTTGGGCGCGAGCGGGTCGACAGAGCCCTCGGAAAAGAACACGGCGTGGGCACCGGAGGCGTCGGCCGTGCGCATGACGAGCCCGGCGTTACCGGGGTCCTGAAGGCGCTCGCACACGACGATCGTCACGGGCCCCGTCCCCTGGGCATCGAGCAGATCACGCCAGTCACGCTCCACACTTCGCGCAACGGCGATGGCACCCTGAGGATTTGTGACGCTCTGATGGCCCTGCTCGCGCACCATGGCCTCAATGACGTCGGGGGTGACGAGGCGCGGGCGCGCGCCGACCGTCTCAGCAAGCTGCTCGAGCTCCGGATGTGCGTCGCGCGCTTTTGTCGTCAGGTAGAGCTCGTCGAGGATGCCATCCCGCCCCTCGGCTCTGTCGCGAGCTTCGCGTTCGAGGAGTGCGCGTATCGCTTGGGGCCCCTCCACCCGGAATCGACCTTCGCGCTGACGCACTGAGCGCCCGGAAAGGGCGGCGATTTTTCCGACACGCGCACTGCGCGGCGTCAGCATCGCACCCTCCGGGCGCTCAGAGTGTGTCATTGGGTAGATCAGGCTACCGGTGCGTTGACGTCCTTCGGGAGGGCGTTCTTCGCGATGGTCACGAGCTGGGCGAAAGCAGCCGAGTCGTTCACGGCGAGTTCGGCGAGCATACGGCGATCAACCTCGACACCCGCGAGGCCGAGGCCCTGGATGAAGCGGTTGTAGGTCATGCCGTTGGCGCGTGCCGCAGCATTGATGCGCTGGATCCAGAGGCGACGGAAGTCGCTCTTGCGAACCTTGCGATCGCGGTAGCTGTAGGTACCCGAGTGGAGCACCTGCTCCTTCGCCTTGCGGTACAGGCGCGAGCGCTGACCGCTGTAACCGGAGGCCTGTTCGAGGATCTCCCTGCGCTTTTTCTTGGCGTTGACCGCCCTTTTCACGCGTGCCACGTGATTCTCCTTTGGTCGAAATGAAAAGTCTTATGGGGTGCTGAAAACTCAGCGGCCAAGCATGCGCTTGAGGTTCTTGACGTCGCTCTTGGCAACGTCGGTCACGCCGGCGAGGCGGCGCTTGTGGCGCGAGGTCTTGGCCTCGGCCTTGTGGTACGCGTTTGCGCGTTGGCGCTGCAGCTTGCCGGAGCCGGTGATGCGGATGCGCTTCTTCGCACCGGAGTGCGTCTTGTTCTTCGGCATAGTGCCTGTTCTCCTTCTGATTAAGCGCCCTATTCGGCGCTGGCTTCCTTCGCTGCGGCCTTTTCCGCATCGCTCTTGCGCTTGCGGGCTTCGGCGCGAGCCTGGGACTTCTTCTTGTGCGGCCCGAGCACCATGACCATCGTGCGGCCATCGACGCGCGGGTGGGATTCGACGAAGCCTGCTTCAGCGACGTCCTCAGCCATTCGCTGCATGAGCTTCATGCCCATTTCGGGGCGCGACTGCTCACGGCCGCGGAATCGAATCATGACCTTGACCTTGTCGCCACCGTTGAGGAACTTCTCGACGTTGCGCTTCTTGGTCTCGTAGTCGTGCGTGTCAATCTTGAGGCCCATGCGAATTTCCTTCTGCTGGGCATTGACCTGGTTCTTGCGCGCCTCGCGAGCTTTGAGCTTCGCTTCGTATTTGAACTTTCCGTAGTCCATGAGGCGTGCGACCGGTGGGTTCGCACCCGGAGCAACCTCGACGAGGTCGAGATCGGCTTCGTTCGCGAGCCGCAACGCGTCTTCGATACGGACTTCCCCGACCTGTTCACCGTTGGGCCCCACAAGAAGGACCTTGGGCGAGCGGATCTGCCCGTTGATTCGCTGTTCGCTGATGACTGCTCCTCACACAATAGAAATGCCTGGAACATCAAAAAAGGCCCCCGTGCATGCGGAGGCCCAACTCACGCGAGGGTGCGTGAGTCTCGTACTGACCCGGCAGCCTCGGCCGCTCGGGTGGGAGTGGGCTCCACTTGTAAGGGAACGCGAATGTTCCGAACAACAACGTTAGCAGGCGGCGCGATTGTGCGGAAGGGATGGCCGCGCCCGTGTGGCAGGCCTTACAAGCCCGACGCCACCCATCCCCTACGACTTTCCCGTTCGCCACACTTCTCACACATCACCAATTAAGAAATCCTGATTTTGCATAATCGGCGCGGCCTCTGTAAGGATAGGGCAGCCTTACCTCAGTCGATGAGCGACCGAGGACGACACAGAAAAGAGACTCTATGACGTCCATGACGCGCCGACAGCTCGGCCTCTTCACCCTTGCCGCGTGCTCCACGGGCGCCCTCGCCTCGTGCAGTGGCGACTCGACAAAGCAGGACGCCCGGTCGTCAAGCGACGCGAGCGGCACCCGCACCGTCACCGACGCTCGCGGCAAAGTGGACGTTCCCGTATCACCGAAACGCATTGGTGCAACCGACAACCGGATCTTCCGCAGCCTCGAGGCATGGGGAGTCGACCTGGTCGTCGCGCCGCGCCAGCTCATGCCGAAGGGCATTTCCTACAAGGATGACGAGAACATTCTCGATTCGGGATCACACCGCGAACCCGACCTCGAACAGTTCGTCGCTGCCGATCCCGATCTCGTTCTCAATGGCCAGCGCTACGCGCAGTACT
Organism: Dermabacter jinjuensis; assembly: GCF_902381725.1. Taxonomy (GTDB): domain Bacteria; phylum Actinomycetota; class Actinomycetes; order Actinomycetales; family Dermabacteraceae; genus Dermabacter; species Dermabacter hominis. Next base: position 23,687 of record NZ_LR698963.1, read on the forward strand.
ACGAGGACATCAAGGCTCTCGTGCCAAACGCGGCGATCGTCGACACCGACATCGACACTGAGAAGAAACCGCTCGACGACGAGCTCAAGCGCCAGATCACACTCCTCGGCGCCACCCTCGGACACGAAACCGAAGCGCAGAAGCTCATCGAGGCTTTCGAGGCCGCCATCGAGCGCGTCAAGACGGCATATTCCACCGACAACACGGTCATGGGGCTCATTACCTCGGGCGGAACGATCAATTATGCGGCTCCCAAAACGGGCAGGGCCGTAGGCCCCCTGTTCCCCGTCCTGGGCCTCACTCCCGCGCTCGAGGTCGAAGGCACGAGCGATCACCAGGGCGATGACGTCTCCCTTGAAGCCATCGCCTCCGCGAACCCCGACTGGATCATCGTCATGGACCGCGACGCGGCCGTCGCCGCCGACGAGGAAGGTTACAAGCCCGCCGCCGAACTCATCGAGAACGCTGAAGCCCTCGCGCACGTCACGGCCATCACCGAAGGTCACGTCGTGTACATGCCCTCGAACTTCTACATCACCGAGGACATCCAGGCCTACACGGAATTCCTCGAGACCTTCGCGGACGCTCTCGAGTCGAAAAAGAGCTGACGCACAAAGGACTGCATGAGTGTGACAGAAGCCGCCCCACCGGCGGAGCGGAGAAGGCCCGCGAGCGGAACCTCGCTCGCGGGCCCTCGACGCAATCGCATCGCCCTGATCGTCGCTCTCTTCGCGACCCTCGCCCTTCTCGTGCTCTCACTTTTCGTGGGCGTCTACGACATCACGGGTGGCGATCGTGGATGGGACATCTTCCTCATCACGCGCGTCCCACGAACGCTTGCGCTCGTGCTGTCGGGCAGCACGATGGCGATGTGCGGCCTCATCATGCAGCTGCTCACGCAAAACAAGTTCGTTGAGCCCTCCACGACGGGCACGACCGAGTGGGCGAGTCTCGGCCTCATAGCCGTGATGATCCTCTTCCCTACGGCAGGGCTCGTTCCCCGCATGGTCGGTGCGATCATCTTCGCGCTTATCGGCACCCTCGTATTTTTTGGGTTCCTCGAGCGCGTAAGCCTCAAGAGCTCTCTCATCGTGCCCATCGTCGGCATCATGCTCGGCGCTGTCGTCGGGTCACTGACAACCTTTATTGCCCTCGAAACCGACACGCTGCAAAGCCTCGGCATCTGGTTCACGGGAAGTTTCACGGGTCTTGTCCGCGGCCGCTACGAGCTTCTCTTCCTCGTGCTCCTCGTTCTCGTCGCGGCGTTCATCGTCGCGGATCGCTTCACGGTCGCGGGCCTCGGCAAGGATGTCGCCACTAACGTGGGCCTCAACTATCGCGCCGTCGTTTTTCTCGGTGTCTTCCTCGTCGCAGTGGCCACCGGAATTGTCACCGTGATCGTGGGGCGCCTGCCCTTCCTCGGCCTCATCGTCCCGAACATGGTCTCAATGATCCGCGGAGACGATCTGCGCTCAAACCTTCCCTGGGTCATGCTGCTCGGGGTGTGGGTCGTGACGGTCTGCGACCTCATCGCACGCACGATCATCGCCCCATTCGAGATGCCCGTGAGCGTCGTGCTCGGCATCATCGGCGCGGCAGTTTTTCTCGCCCTTATCGTGAGGAGGAACCGTCGTGGACGATAGCACCCGCGAGCCCACCCTCCATCCGAGCGCGGCAACTCTCAAGGATCCCTCGCTCGCGACCGTCACCGACATTCGCGACGTCGAGAAAGCACAGGAGCAGCGCACACACAAGGGCATTCCCAATCTGCTGGCAACCGTCGGACCAGCGCGCGTAAGCGCGTGCGCTCCCGAACGGCACTCCGGTCCCTTCATCACCCGTTCCTCACGCACCCGATACGCGCTCCTGCTCGCGAGTCTCGCCACGATCGCGGTGCTGACGACCACCGGAATCTTGGCGTGGAACAACCCGCTGCCCTTCGGAAGCGAGGGTTTCTGGCGGATCGCGACGATGCGCGCGAGCGCGATCGTCGTCATGGCGGTGGTCGCCACGTGCCAGGCATTCGCCACCATCGCCTTCCAAACGGCGACGGCGAACCGCATCATCACGCCCTCGATCATGGGCTTCGAGTCGCTGTACGTCCTTTTGCACACGTCCGCGGTATTTTTCCTTGGCGCGGCGGGGATTACGCAGCTCACGGGTACCGGGCAGTTCTTCCTTATGGCGGCCCTCATGGTGGGCTTCTCCGGGCTCTTGTACGGCTGGCTGCTCAACTCAAAGACGGGCAGCATTCACGTCATGCTCCTCGTGGGAATCGTCCTCGGCGGCGGCCTGGGCTCGCTCTCAACGTTTATGCAGCGGCTGCTTGATCCGAGCGACTTCGACATCCTCACAACCCGCATGTTCGGCAATATCTCAAACGCCGAACTCACCCACCTCCCGTTCGTGATCCCGATTGTCGTGCTCACCGCAGCACTGTTGTTCGCTTACTCGCCTCGCCTCAACGTTCTCGCACTCGGGCGCGAAACGGCGACCAACCTCGGCGTTCACCACAAGCGCGCAACGATCCTCGTGCTTCTTCTCGTCTCGATTCTCATGGCGATGACGACCTCGCTCGTCGGCCCGATGACCTTCCTCGGCTTCCTCATCGCCGCCCTCACCTATCAGCTCACCGACACCTACGACCACCGGCTCCTGTTTCCCGCGGCAATCCTCATCGGCTACGACGTCATGACGCTCGCCTACTTCATCCTCCGGCACGTCTTTAACGCGCAGGGCGCGGTCACCGTCATCATCGAGCTCATTGGCGGGCTCGCGTTTTTGCTGTTCATTCTCCGAAAGGGGCGCCTGTGATTCGCGTAGAGAACCTCACGAAAAACTATGGGCAGGGCGTACAGATCGGTCCCGTCAACGTCGAGATTTCGAGCGGCCTCACCGCTCTCGTGGGCCCGAACGGCGCGGGCAAATCTACTCTCCTGACCATGATTGGCCGCCTGCTCGAGCCGGATTCGGGCACGATCACGATCGACGAGCGCGATATCGCTACGATGCCCTCGCGCGAGGTCTCGACGATGCTCGCGATCCTCCGCCAAGACAATCACTTCGTCACTCGCCTCACGGTGCGCCAGCTCGTCGCTTTTGGTCGCTTCCCGTATTCGCGTGGCCGGCTCACCGTCAAAGACGAGCGAATCGTGTCCGAAGCGATCGATTTCGTGAACCTCACGCCGCTCGAGAATCGCTTTCTCGACGAGCTTTCGGGAGGCCAGCGCCAGCGCGCATACGTCGCGATGGTGCTCGCGCAAGACACCGAATATCTGCTGCTCGATGAACCACTCAACAACCTCGACATGCAGCACAGCGTGCAAATGATGAAACAGCTTCGTCGCGCGAGCGACGAGCTGGGGCGCACGGTCGTGATCGTCGTGCACGACATCAACTTCGCGGCCCACTACGCGGACCACATCATCGCGATGAACGACGGCAAGGTCACCGTCCAGGGCTCACCCACCGAAATCGTGTGCGGCGAAACCCTCTCGCGCGTGTTCAAGACCGACGTCGACGTCGTTGACGGGCCGCGCGGGCCGCTCGCCGTCTACTTCTAAACCTGCCGCGCACGCCACCCGAGGGAGGAAATCCGGCGGGGCGGGCCGGGAATGAGGGCACGTCAGGCGGCTGCCCGAACCGTTCTGGGGCCGACGGTCACCTAGGCCGCCTCGATACCGAGTTCTTGTGCTGCGCGCGCCCTCACGCGCGAGCGGTGCACGCGCATGGCCACGAGCCCGCACACGGCGACGACGAGACCGAACGCACCCGCGGAAAAGAACGCCGCGCCGGCGCCACCCGCGTCGATGACGACGCCCACGATTGGGCTGCCAAGGCTCGAGCCGATCGTCATGGCACTACCGTGCCAGCCCATGGCCTCGCCGCGCGCAATCTCGGGAACGCGCCGCGAGATCGCTTCGCCCGTTGCGGCGATGCTCGGCGCGATCCCGAGCCCGGATATGAAGCACAGGATGAAGGCCGTGGGAAGGTTCGATACAAGCGCGATGGGCATGGTCACGATCGACAGCCAGAAGAGCACCCACAGCGGGTGAAGATCGTTTTTCATGGCACCGTAGGCGAGGCCACCGATCGCGCTGCCGAGGCACCAGATCGCGACGACGGGGCCGATGAAGTCTTTGTGATCGAGTTCTTCCATGAGGGCAACGATGCCCAAGTCCCCGGTGACGAGGATGACGCTGCCCACCGCCGTCGCGATGAGGATCGCGATGCCGCCGAGCGAGAGGAGTTGCCTGCGCGCGAGGGAGCGGGCTTCGTCGAGCGCTCGCGACGTTTCGGGAGAGGTCTCGTCGAGGTCGGCCTGGGACAGAGCAGTGATTTGACCGGTTTGTGTGTTCTCGAAGGCGATGCGCTCAGCGACCGCTGCGGGCGAGCGCTCGAGGCCGCTCTCGGCAACTTCGAGCGGCTCGGGCATACGTGTCGGCAGCACGATCTGCTCGCTCGAGAGGGGCGGGTCAACGATCATGAGCCCGATGCCGGCGATGACAACCGCGCCCCCGATCACCCACATCGCCACGTACGAGCCCCACGTGAAGACAAGGACGGTTCCCGCAGCCGGGCCGAGCATGAACACGAACTCGGTGATAACGGAGTCCAGAGCGAACGCGGATTTACGAATCTTTGCGGGGATGACAACCGAAAGGGAGGTACGCACGATCGAAAAGACCGGGATCGAAAACAGCCCCGCAACAAAGACCGCTGGGAGGAGAAGTCCGAACGGCAAAAACGGCGCGATCGCCCAAAAGACGAGGTTGACGATGATCGGCGGAATGAGGGTGCGCGCAAGCCCCTTCGTATCCATGAGCCGCCCTCGCCACGGCGCCGAGATCGCCGCACCAAGAGTCGAAGAGGTCACGACGAGACCGGCCATCATGTAATTCTGGCCGAGGCTCATGACGGTGTGGAGCGTCAGCACGAGACCCGTTGCAGAAAACGGGAAGCGTGCGAGGAACCCAAGGAGATAAATGGAGGGTGCCTTGGGAACCTGGAGAACCTCGCGGTACGTCGAAAGAGCCACCAGACGATCCTATCGCCGCGCCGGGACCACGGTGATTTTCAGGGAACTGACTCGCTCCGCGATGACCTGGGAGTGGGCGAGGTAGGTGCGGACCCGCGCCATGAGTGCATCGAGCTCTGCTTGCTCGAGGCCGGGAGTGAGGCCGAGCTTCAACTCGACTTCGCGCTCCTGTCCTGCCAGCACTTCGGCACCGTCAACTCCGTCGATGGCAGCCACGAGTGCCTCAACTTCGTCGAGCACCGTCGAGTCTTTGTAAGGCGCGCACCAACGCCTGCCCTGCGCGATTGCCCAGAGCGCCGATCGGCGAAGAACGAGCGGTGCGCCGTCGCGTCCGAGGTCGAGGGCGAGGCACGTGCACCCCTCGGCGACGGCCGACTGAGCTGCCTGTTCGAGCACCATCGGCACGGGTCGGGCCTCGGGACTCCACGCGGATAGAGCCGCGGCGCTTGTGAACACGGGAAGCGCCATGTGCCCATCGCGCAGTTGAAGCTTGAGCATAGCCATGTCGGAGGCGTTATCGGCGTGCAGCCCGCTCGCTGTTGTCGCGGTCTCGGTTGCGATCGCTTGGATTGGAATGAGCACACGCGTGCCGGCTAGGGCCTCGACGAGCTTTTCGCGTGTAGGGTCCTCCCCCGCATCGCACGCGTCGAGCGCCTTGGCGACACCCTCGTGTCGCTCCCCCACATCACCGGGGAAGTGTGAGGGCGTGAGGTCGCGCCCGTGCCACGGTGTTCCCGCGGTGTCCGCGCGCTGATCCTTCGTTGCGAAATGCGGGGGTAGCGTGCGCGCGACCTTGGGATCTTGTCTCCGAAGGCTCATTTTTTCCTTTCCGACGGTTGCTCGGCACCCTCGCTTTCGGCTCTCTGCACGCATGCGAGAGCCTCCGCGAGACCAAAGCGCCCTTCGAGGAGGGCACGGCCCATGATGGCACCCGCCACTCGGGTGTGGCCGGCAAGCCGCGCGAGCTCCTCGATGTCTTTCAGATCCGCGATTCCTCCCGATGCGATGAGTTCGGCGTCGGTCGCCCTCGAGACGCTCTCGAGGAGGGCAAGGGGCGGGCCCGAGAGAGCGCCGTCGCGATCGATCTCCGTGACGATGAGGCGAGCGCAGCCCGCGTCGTTGAGAAACGCGAGGATGTCCGTGAGCTCCCCGATGGGGTCCGCGCTTCCGCGAGGGTGAACGAGGGTTCCGCGCACGTCGACGCACACGGCGATACGCTCTGCGTGCATATCAATCGCCTCTCGCACAAAGCCACGGTCCGCGAGCGCGGAAGCGGAGAGATTGACGCGCGCACACCCGGTTGCGAGCGCCGTGGTGAGGGCATCGGGAGAGTCGATACCGCCCGAACACTGGGTGCGAACCCCGAGGTCCTGTGCGCCGCGCACGATCTCGGCGAGCAGCGTGTCATTGCTCCCTCTCCCAAAAGCCCGGTCGAGGTCAGCAAGGTGGATCCACGCGGCGCCGCTGCGCGCGAAGAGGCGCGCAGCCTCGGCTGGGTGCGGGCCGTCGTGCCCGCGCGGTGCGCGCGCGAGAGCCCCATCCGCGATGTCAATAGCGGGCAGAAGGGTGAGCTGAGACATGCTCCATCCCTAGCCCATCCGGATACGCCAAAAGGCGACGAGAACGCACGCGAGGCCAGTAACTGCGAGCGCGATGACAGCGAGAACCGGCTTCTTTTGCTTCGTGAACGAGTAGGCGCCGCCGAGGAGAATCCCTCCAAAGGCAAGCATGACGTAGGCGAGAATCACTTGCGTCGCCCGCCCGCGATCCACTTAACCGCTTCGAGGCGGCTGATGCTCGAGGGATCGTACGTCTCCTCGAGATCCTCGAGCGCATCGACGCCGAGGAGAAGATCCTCGACCTCCCCCGCGAGCGCGCCGAGCACGAGTGCCGGTGAGGTCTCCCCTTCGTTGCGACCCGCGCGGTAGCGGAACGCAATCATGCGATCACCGCGGCGCCAAAACATCACGACGCCTTGGCGCTGAAGCCCGAGGGACACGAGGCGGGCAAGCGTGTGTGCCTCTTCCTCATCCACGTGGCCCGTGAGGATCGCGCCTGTTTCCGCCTGCGCAGTGACGGCTCCCTCGGGAAACGGTGTGCGATCGTCTTCAGCGGCGAGCGCAAGACGCACCACGCCCGCGAGCGCCTTCGCCGACGCGAGTGGGGTTGCGACAATGGCGATCGGGGTGGGGGCTGCCGGGTCTTCGGCCGGCGCGGAATCATGGAGGGTCGAGAGATCGTCGGGGACCTCCACGTCATCGCCGCTTCCGCCGGGCGTCGCTGGAGTGGGGCCCGTGAGCGAGCCGGCGCTTCCCGGCGTGTTGGGTCCCGTTGGCTTGCGCAGACTGCCGGGAACCGCGTATCCGGTGGGCGGTTCGTCCCCTGAGCCTAGGATCGAATCGTCGATGTCGATCCCCCGCATCATCGCCTCGAACTCGGCATCGATTTTCGCCTTATCGCGATCGCTCTCGCCGTTCTCGCCGTTGCTGGGGGTCGCGGTCATCGTGCGGGCCTTTCGTCGACGTCGGTGGGCGGGTCCGTCACCTTCACGGACCCTCACGTAATTTTACGCCCCGGGAAGGGGCTAGGGTGGCGGGGTGAGAAATTACTACAGGGCCCTCGCGGCCGACGCTTTCCTTGTTGTCCTCTTTTCCGTACTCGGAACTCTGAGCCACAACGGCGCGCTCACGCTCGTGAACCTTGCGCGTGTCGCGTGGCCATTCCTCGCGGGACTCGTGCTCGCCCACCTCGTGCTGCGCGCGTGGCGGGTCGAACCGTGGCGGCTGTGGCCCCACGGCGTGTTCATCGTTGCCATCACGGTCGTGACCGCGATGCTTCTGCGCACCCTCACGGGCGCGGGCACCGCGCTGCCGTTCGTTCTCGTCTCCTTCGCCGTCAACGCGCTCTTCCTCCTGGGCTGGCGTGTGATCGCGGGGCTTGTGACGCGACGGAAGCAGGCAGACGTCGGACACAGCTCCACGCACTAAACCCGCGGCCGCACCCCGAGCGCCCCTAGTTCAAGCACTGCGCGCCCAGCAAGGTCTTGAGGGAGGCAAAAAGGGCAGGCGAAGGCGCCACCGACAGTCGCCGGTCCACGCGCATAAGCGTCGATCGGCCGGGCTCGGTAAGACGCAGGCGCACCTCGCTCCCGCCCGGGTTATCCTCGAGAATCCCCCGGAGCTGCTGGGCGACCTCGCTCGTCATGCGTGAATCGGGAACGGTGATCATCAAGGGACCATCGGACATCGCCCCGGACGTGTCAAGCACCCGCATCTCCTGCACGCGCATCTCGGGTGACCCCTTCGAGTTGTCGACGCGCCCCTTCATCGAGACGACGAGATCGCCCGCGAGCTCCGTGGCAACCTGCTGATACGACTGCGGGAACATGAGACAGTCGATTGCACCCTCGAGATCCTCGACGGTGACGATCGCCCACGTATCGCCCTTCTTCGTGATCTTGCGCTGAATATTCGTGATGAGACCCGCGATCGTGACCATCCCAAGCGAGTCCGTATCCTCGGCTTCCGCGAGGGCTGTGATCGAATGCGAGCTCGCCTGCGCAATAACGTGCTCAAGGCCCTGAAGGGGATGATCGCTCACGTAGAGGCCAAGCATCTCGCGCTCAAACGCGAGCTTCTGCTTGCGATCCCACTCGGGAAGCTCCGGAATCTGAATCGTCGCGGCGCTACCCGACGCATAGTCGTCGCCGAACATGCCGCCGCCGAAAAGGTCATCCTGCCCCTGAGCTTCCTTGCGTTTGACGTCCACGATCCCGTCAACCGCGTCCTCGTGCACGAGGACGAGCGAACGGCGGTTGTGACCGAGCGAGTCAAACGCGCCGCCCTTGATGAGCGAATCGATCGTGCGCTTGTTGCACACCGAAAGCGGAACCTTGTCGAGGAAGTCCGTGAATGACGTGAACTCGCCCTTCTCCTCACGCGTCTTGATGATCTCTTCGACGACGTGCGCGCCGACATTCTGAATCGCCGACAGCCCGAAGCGGATATCAGAACCGACGGCCGCGAAGTTCATGAGCGAGGAGTTCACGTCCGGCGGAAGCACGGTGATGTGCCGGTGGCGGCAATCGCCGAGGTAGAGGCCGAGCCGGTCGCGGTTGTTCTGGGTCGACGTGAGAAGCGCCGCCATGTATTCGGTGGGATAGTTCGCCTTGAGGTAGGCGGTCCAGTACGACACGACCCCGTACGCCGCCGAGTGCGACTTGTTGAACGCGTAGTCCGCGAACGGAAGCAGCACATCCCACAGGGCCTGCACGGCGGAATCGCTATAGCCGTGGTCGAGCATGCCCTGGCGAAAGCCCACGTACTGCTTATCGAGTTCTGCCTTCTTCTTCTTGCCCATGGCTCGACGAAGAATGTCAGCTTGACCAAGCGTGAAGCCCGCGACTTTCTGCGCGGTCTGCATGACCTGCTCCTGGTACACGATCACGCCGTAGGTCTCGGCAAGAATGTCGTGAAGCGGTTCTTCGAGCTCCGGGTGGATCGGCGTGATCTCCTGGAGTCCGTTCTTCCTGAGCGCATAGTTCGTGTGCGAGTTCATACCCATCGGGCCCGGACGATACAGGGCTGACACGGCGCTAATGTCGCCGAACTTATCGGGTTTCATCTGGCGAAGCAGGGAGCGCATGCCCGCACCATCGAGCTGGAACACGCCGAGAGTATCGCCGCGTTGAAGCAGATCGAATGTCGCCGGATCTTCGAAGCCAAGGTGGTCGAGGTCGGGGACCTCTTTGCCGTTCGATTCGATGTTCTCAATCGCGTCAGAAATCACCGTGAGGTTACGCAGCCCAAGGAAGTCCATCTTGAGCAGGCCGAGGGTTTCACACGTCGGATAGTCGAACTGCGTGATGATCTGCCCATCGGAAGGGCGACGCATCATCGGGATGATGTCGGTGAGGGTCTCGCTCGACATGATCACCGCGCACGCGTGTACACCCCAGCCGCGCGTGAGGCCTTCGACGCCCTGCGCGATATCCATGACGCGCTGCCACGAAGGATTCTCACGATACTGACGGCGGAAATCCTCAGCCTCCGCGTAGCGCTTATCGTTCTCGTCGAAGATGCCCTTGAGCGTGATGTCCTTGCCCATCACGGCGGGCGGAAGCGCCTTCGTCATCTGGTCGCCGAGCGCATACGGCTCGCCGAGCACGCGCGCCGAGTCCTTGATCGAGTTCTTCGTTTTCATCACGCCGTACGTAATGACCTGAGCGACCTTGTCGTCTCCATAGCGTTCGGTCACATACTCGAGCACCTCGCCGCGACGGCGATCGTCGAAGTCCACGTCGAAGTCGGGCATGGACACGCGATCCGGGTTGAGGAAGCGCTCGAAGAGAAGCCCGTGAGGAAGGGGGTCGAGATCGGTAATTCGCATCGCGTACGCCACCATCGAGCCCGCACCGGAGCCACGGCCCGGCCCCACGCGGATACCGCGTTCCTTCGCCCAGCGGATGAAGTCGGAGACGACGAGGAAGTATCCGGGAAAGCCCATGCGCGTGATGATGCCAACCTCGTAGTCGGCGCGTTCCTGCACTTCGTCGGGGATCCCGCTCGGGTACCGCTCGTGAAGACCCTTTTGGACTTCCTTCACGAACCAGGAGTGCTCGTCCTCTCCCTCGGGAACCGGGAAGCGCGGCATGTAGTTCGCGCCCTCCGCGGTCGTCGTGAACTGCACGTCGCACATTTCGGCGACCCGGAGAGTGTTATCGCACGCCTCGGGTAGCTCACGAAAAAGTTCGCGCATCTCACGTGCGCTCTTGAGGTAATAGCCCGAGCCATCAAACTTGAAGCGCCCCGGCGTATCGAACGTCGAGCCCGAGTTGATGCACAACAGGGCGTCCTGGATTTTCGCGTCATCTTCGTACACGTAATGCAGGTCGTTGGTGGCAAGAAGAGGCGCGCCAATCTTCTTCGACAGTTCGATGAGGTCTTTCGTGACGCGCCGCTCAAGCTCAAGACCGTGATCCATGAGCTCAACGAAGTAGTTCTCCTTGCCGAACATGTCCTGGTATTCGCCAGCGGCCTTGACGGCTTCGTCCCACTGCCCGAGGCGAATACGAGTCTGGATCTCACCGGATGGGCAGCCCGTGGAGGCGATCAGACCATCGGAATACTTCGAGAGAATCTCGCGGTCCATGCGGGGCCACTTGCCCATCTGGCCATCGAGCGAAGCGAAGCTCGCGAGCCGGAACAGATTGTGCATGCCCGCGGTCGTGCGGCTCAGGAGCGTGAGGTGGGTGTAGGCACCGCGCGCCGAAACGTCATCGCCGGCATCCTGCTGCGCCTTCGTGCCCCACTGCACGCGCGATCGATCGTGGCGGCTCGTTCCGGGCGTCACGTACGCCTCAACACCGACGATGGGCTTCACACCCGCGGCTACAGCGTTCTTGTAAAACTCGTAGGCACCAAACACGTACCCGTGGTCGGTGATCGCGATTGCCTTCTGGCCGGCTTCAGCGGCGGCGTTCACGAGCTTGCTGATCTTCGAGGCCCCATCGAGCATCGAGTAATCAGTGTGGACGTGAAGGTGAACGAAATCCTCTGAAGCCATGCCCACGATGGTAGTCGGCCGAGCGCAAATAGGCGGCCTCAGAAACCCGCACGTGCGATCCTGCTCTTAGCTTGAGCGCAACACTTCGAGCGCGTGCTCAAGATCCGTCGGGTACGGGGCCTCGAACGTCACGCGCGTATGCCTCGTGGGGTGCTCAAACGCGAGCGCTCGCGCGTGCAGCCACTGCCGCACGAGGCCAAGCTTCTCGGCCAGTTTCGGATCGGAACCATACTGCGGGTCTCCCGCAAGGGGATGCCCGGCGGCACTCATATGCACGCGGATTTGGTGGGTCCTGCCGGTCTCGAGTTTGATGTCGAGGAGGGAAGCGCCCGGGAACATCTCAATCACGTCGTAGTGTGTGACCGACGGCTTTCCGCTTGCCATAACGGCGAACTTGTAGTCGTGCTTCTGGCTGCGCCCGATAGGCGCGTCGATTGTGCCCTTCATGTTGTCGAAGTGCCCCTGGGCGAGAGCGTGGTAGCGCTTGTCGACGAGCCGATTGCGGAACGCGTTCTTCAAGACCGAGTAGGCGACTTCGCTCTTCGCAACAACCATGAGGCCGCTCGTGCCTACGTCGAGGCGAGAGACGATACCGCGACGCTCCTGCGCGCCGCTGGTCGTGATAGCCACGCCCGCGCCGAGCAGGCCGCCAAGAACGGTTGGGCCTTCCCACCCGACGCTCGGATGCGCGGCAACGCCCACGGGCTTATTGACCACAACGATGTCGGCATCCTCGAAGACGATGTCCATACCGTCCACCTTTTCGGGGGCAACATCGGCGATGTCGCGCACCTCGGGAAGCGCCACCGCGAGCTCCTGGCCCTCGCTCACGCGTTCCGAGCGAGCGGGGACCTCACCGTCGATGAGGACGTTGCCCGACTGCACGAGGTCCGCGACCTTCGTGCGCGAGAGCCCCAGGAGGCGGGAAAGAGCGACGTCGACGCGCTCCCCTTCGAGCCCACCGGGGACGAAGAAAAGTCGCTCGCCACTCACTCGCTCACCTCGACCTTCTCCCCCGCATCCAACGGGACGTTGACAAGGGTGAGGAGCACGAGCAGACCGGCTCCACTCGTGACGGCGATGTCCGCGACGTTAAAGATCGGCCAGTGCGGGAGCTCGAGGAAATCGACAACGTGACCGGTGAGCGGCCCCGGGTCCCGAAAGAGGCGATCGACGATGTTTCCGAGTGCGCCCCCGAGAAGAAGCGAGAGCGATATCGCCCACGCGCGCGAGCGCACGGAGCGGACGAGAACGAAGACAACGGCGAGCGCGATCCCGATCTGAACACCGGTGATGATCGGGGTGATCGAACCGCCGAGCCCGAAAGCAGCACCCGAGTTATAGATGAGGCGGAGTTTGAGGATGTCCCCGACGAGGGGCTGCGCGACGTTGTGCTCGAGGGTGTTTTCGGCCCACAGCTTCGACAGCTGGTCGAGCACAAAGACGATCGTGGCGATCGCGAACGCCACGATCAAGGTGGAACGGGCGGAAGCGCCGGCCGCACGTGCGGTTCCGGCGCTTCCCTTCATCGTGTTGCCGCTCACAGGCCGTAGTTGGCGGCCTTCTCCTGGCTTTCGCCAGTGTCGAGATCGCGAAGCTGGTTCTCGAGGTAGTTACGCAGGCGAGTGCGGTAGTCACGCTCGAAGGTGCGCAGCGATTCGATTTCCTTCTCAAGTTCGCTCTTGGTGCCTTCGAGGCGCTCAAGCGTGGTGCGCGAGGTCTCGTTGGCCTCGTTGATGATGCGCTCGTGCTCGGCGGTACCCTCGCTGATGAGACGATCGCGCTCGGCCTGACCGTTCGCGACGTGCTCGTCGTGGAGGCGCTGCGCGAGCGCGATGAGCTCAGAGGCGGAATCGGTTTCGCCAACGCGAGTCGCGCCTGCGGCCGCACCGGGAGCGACGGCAGCGACAGCGGTTTCGGTCTCCGGCTCGGTCGCGGGGGCCTCGGTCGGCTCATCGGCGCTTTCGGTTCCGACGGCTGCCGGTGCGACGGCACCGTCGCCTTCCTGGTTGACGCGGGCCTCGAGTTCGGCAACGCGGCTCTGTGCTTCCTCGAGCTCGCGCTTCAGGCGGTCGTTTTCCTCGATGAGTTCACGAAGGCGGGGAATGACGTCGTCGTCGAGGTACTTGTCGACCTCGTCCATGTCGTAGCCCTCGGTAAAGCGCACGGGAGTAAAGCGCTTGTCTTCGAGATCCTTTGGCATAAGAGCCATGGGTTCCACCTCTTGTCGTTTGAACAGATGATGACCATTTAACTCTACCTGAGAGTGCGGGCGCACCCTGAAAACACGGATCGTTTCCCGCAGCTACGCTCACAGCACGAAGGGAGCGACGAGCATCGAGATGATCGAGCACGCAAAGAAGATCACGAGGACGCTCACATCGAGCGCTACATCACCGAGTCTCAGTGGCGGAATCACGGACCTCAGGGCCTTCACCGGAGGGTCCGTCACCGTATAGATCAACTCGCATACGACGAGCACAAAGCCGCGCGGCTTAAACGATCGCGCGTACGACTGGATCATCTCGAGGCCAATCCGCACGAGCAGAAGAATCGAGAAAACATACGCCGCGAGGTAGACGACAGAGGCGAGGATCGCCATGTTCAGCTCTGGTTGTAGAACGTGCCCTCGTCGGTGCGGGACTCACCCTCAACTTCGATGAACTCCGGCGATAGCAGGAACACCTTGGTGGTCACGCGCTCAATCGTGCCGCGAAGACCAAACACGAGGCCCGCCGAGAAGTCCACCATGCGCTTGGCGTCAGCTTCACTCATATCGGAGAGATTGAGGATAACGGGAACGCCATCGCGGAACGATTCACCGATGCTCTTGGCGTCGTTGTAGGAGCGGGGGTGAATCGTCGTGATGCGCTGCATGGTCTCCGGTGCGGCCGGCGCAAGCGAGACGCCAGTCTGGTGCGGACGAAGCGGGGTCACGTTTGCCTCCTGGACCTTGGGCTCCACGGTGCGCTCCGGGACACGCGCAGCGTGCGTGTCCTCGGCCGCGTAGCTCTGAGTGTCGTCGTAGTAGGTGTCCTGTTCTTCGGCGAGCCCAACGCTCACCATCAAGTTGCGCAATGCGCCCATCGAAGTTCTCCCTATAAAGAAGCCGGTTGTTCGCCCCTGGGGAAGCACGGGAGTGCGGGGTCTTTCTTGAAACTACCGCAGGAAACCCTGGCGCCGCGGAATTTACACGCGTGTCGCACGTTGCGCTTAGGCGCGATTCTCACACGGCCCGGGGGCTTCGCGTAATGACGCCCGCAAAGCGCCCGGTTCGTGGATCACGGCGGTAGGAAAAGAGTTCTTCGCTTTCGAGCGTGCACCGCTCGAGAACCTCGATCCCCTCGGGTGCAAGACCCGCGTCTCGCAGCGCGGCGACAGCACCGGCAGGCAGGTCGAGCGCCGGGGTATTCCACGACGTGCGCGAGGCTAGCGCAGGCTGAATCTCGACCGATTCCCGGAACATCGGCTCGGGAACTTCGTAGCATCGCCCGCACACCGACGGGCCGATAAGTGCGCGGATATTCGCGGGGCATGCACCGAGGCCCATCATCGCCTCAACACTCGCACCGAGGACTCCGCCGAGAAGGCCGCGGCGCCCCGCATGCGCTGCCGCGATCACGCCACGCTCTTCATCGGCGAGCAGCACCGGAACGCAATCGGCGACCATGATCGCAAGGGCGACGTCGGAACGGTCCGTCACGAGGGCATCCGCGACGTGCGCGTGCTCCCGCATGGCACGGACGTCCCGCTCACTGCGCACGATAGCGACGTCCGCGGAATGCACTTGTTCGACGAAAACGAGAGGTACCCCGAGTTCGCGCTCGAGAACCTCCCGACGCGCACGCACCCTATTCGGATCGTCGCCTACATGCAGCGCAAGGTTGCCTTCAGCAACGCCCGTGAAAAGGGCGCGAGCCCCCGACAAGTCGAAGGCCCGCGCATATGGTTCGCTGCTCATGGTTCAGCGAAGGAACTGGGGAATATCGAGATCGTCGTCCGGGTTCGAATCCTGCTGGATCGAGGGAACGTTGGGCACCTGCGGCCGCTCAACCTGGACTGCGCCTTCCGCCTCAGCTGGATCCTGCTGCGCCCCCTGAGCCTGTTCGGTGTTGACCTGCGGCGAGCGAGCCGGGATGTAGCCCTGGCCCTGCGCGGGAGCCGAAACCCAGTCGCGGCTCGAGCTTTGCTGCTCGGGCTGGGCGGGGGCAGCCTGCGGGGCGCTATTCGGCACACCCTGCTGCTTCTGCTGCGCGGCATCCTCTGCGCGCTCGGGCTTCGGGTCGAAGCCCGCGGCGATCACGGTCACGCGCACTTCGTCGCCGAGGGCATCATCGATGGCGGTACCGAAGATGATGTTCGCGCTCGGGTGAGCAGCTTCCTGGATGAGGCGCGCGGCATCCGACACTTCGACGAGGCCGAGATCGCTGCCACCCTGAACCGACAGGAGCACGCCGTAGGCGCCGTCGATCGATGCTTCGAGCAGGGGGCTCGAGACCGCGAGTTCAGCGGCCTGGAGGGCGCGGTCGTCACCGCTCGCGGTGCCGATGCCCATGAGCGCAGTGCCGGCGTCCTTCATCACGCTCTTGACGTCAGCGAAGTCGAGGTTGATGAGGCCCGGGGTGGTAATGAGGTCAGTAATGCCCTGCACGCCCTGAAGGAGAACCTGATCGGCGAGCTTGAACGCGTCGATCATCGACACCTTGACATCGGCAAGTTGGAGCAGCTTGTCGTTCGGGATGGTGATGAGCGTGTCGACCTCGGCCTGGAGAGCATCGATGCCCGAATCGGCCTGGGTCGAGCGGCGGCGGCCCTCGAACGTAAACGGACGCGTCACCACGCCGATCGTGAGAGCACCGAGCGAGCGAGCAATCTTCGCGACGACGGGCGCGCCGCCCGTTCCGGTGCCGCCACCTTCACCAGCGGTCACAAACACCATGTCGGCACCTTCGAGCGCCTCGGCGATTTCGTCGTTGTGATCTTCGGCAGCCTTGCGCCCGACCTCCGGGTCAGCACCGGCGCCGAGGCCGCGGGTCAGTTCCTTGCCGACATCGAGCTTGACGTCGGCATCCGACATGAGCAGCGCCTGGGCATCGGTGTTAATGGCAATGAACTCGACGCCCTTGAGGCCGGATTCGATCATCCGGTTCACGGCGTTGACGCCGCCGCCGCCGACACCGACGACCTTAATGACTGCGAGGTAGTTCTGCGATCCGTCCACGTGGATGTCCTTGCTTTCGTTGCTCCAGCTCCACCCCATCACACTGCCTAGTGCGCCTCCCGCGCCCGGCGCGGACAGGACAGAAGAGACATGGGGAGTGGCACATTTGTCTCGTACTCGACGCTATTGCCTGACAGGCGTCTAGGGCAACATTGTCGGGCGCGTGTCTTACACGAATGTCATTTTCTCGTCACAGCCTCCACGGAACGTGGGAACGACGCGCCCGTACTTGGGCGTACGCGCATCCTTTAGCGAATCGTCGGAGCTTCCGGCGAAGAGACGTCAATCACCGCGCCAGGCTGGCTGAGAAGCGCCTCGAGCACCTTCGCTTTGAGCTCGGAATCCTCGGGGCCTCCCCACACGACCGTGCGAGGGCCCGCTTCCGTGGAAACTTCGAGTGTCACGTTAGACGGCGCGCTTGCCGTGGCCTTCGTGAGGGCGGCACGCAAATTCGGCGGGAGTACGCGCACGATCTCGAGGAGGGCCGCTTCAGTCGCCTTCGTGTTCGCCGATGCCGGATCGACAATAAGGTGCGGCAGATCCGCCGGGTTCGCCGCAGTCGAGGGAAGCGCGGTGCCTGAGCCGTCTACGAGCACGCTGCGGCCGCCCGAATCGAGGTTGGCGATCGCGGTCCGTTCCGTGACGACGACGCGGATCGTGCTCGGCCAGTGACGCGATGCCTTCGCCTCCTTGACCCCTGGAACAGCCGCGAGGTCCTTTTCGAGAGAGTCAAGGTCGGCAAAGGCGAGAGCCTGACCCTCACGGGCGCTCCCGATCTGTTCCAGGGCACTCGCATCGACGTACGTTGCGCCAGCCACGCGCACCTCGGAAACCTTGAGCTGCGGGAGAAAGGCCAGGGCGAGCAACGCGAGAACGACAAGCGCCGCGATCGTGCCGACGGTGAGAGTAAGCCAGTGCCGGCCTTGCTGCCACGGCTTCCTCCGCACGCGACTCGTGAACCTCTCCCTTGCATCGACAATCGGCCCCTCCGAGGGTCTCGTTCGGGAAGGCGCGTGGGCACCAACGGGAGTCTTTTTTTTCTTCCGACGGTTGCCGAGCGCACGCCAGGACTTTGGGATTTGGCTGCTCTTTGCCTTCTTATCCCCCGCGCGTTCGGGATTCACGGACGGACGAGGGTGTGCACCCGAGCGAGGCTTTGCCACGACTCGAGACTGTTGGGCGGATTCGTGGGAAGCTTCGGCGCTCGCGTTCGGCGCGGCCTTCGCACCTGAACGGGCTGAGTGTTCCGTCCTGCGCGTGGGGCGCACGGGGCGCGGCGGGCGTTTTGCTGGGCTCATGCGCCCCTCGCCTTGAGCGCCTCGAGCACGCGCGGGCTCACATCCACGATGTCTCCGGCCCCCATCATGAGGATCACGCGCGCGTCATGCGCGTGCTCAGCGAGGTAGTTGGGCACATCGCCCGCCTCCAAAACGCGGGCACCGCCGTCCACGAGAGCGGCGATGTCCTCGCTTCGAATACTCGGATCGAAATCCTCGCGTGCCGGGTAGATCGGCAGGAGAACGGCTTCATCTGCGAGGCTCAGTGCCTCGGCAAACTCGCGCGTAAACGCTTTCGTGCGCGAGAACAGATGCGGCTGAAAGACGGCAACGAGCCGCCCGCCCTCTGCACGCTCGCGGCCCGCCGCAAGCGCAGCCGCGACCTCGCGCGGGTGGTGCGCATAATCATCGATCACGGCGACATCATTCACTTCGCCCGCAACCTGGAAGCGACGATCCGCCCCCTCGAACTCGGCGAGTCCGCCAAGGGCGCTCTCGCGCTCAATGCCCAGGACGTCGAGAGCGGCGAGCACGCCGAGGGCGTTGAGGACGTTATGTCGGCCTGGAACGCGCAAGGCGAGGTCGACGTTCTGCCCGTTCGGTGCGACGACCTGGACGTGAGCGCCGGAAGCATTCGAGTGATCGGCGACAATCCGCCACGTCGCTTCGGGGTGTTCGCCATACAGCACGACGCGAAGGCCTGCGTCGCGCGCGTCCAGGGCAAAGGCGTGCGCGCCGGGGTCGTCCGCGCACGCAACGAGCGTGCCGTTCGTCTCTGAGAGCCTCGCGGCGAACGCCGAGAGCACCGCGCGGAGGTTCTGTTCGGTGCCGTGGAAGTCGAGATGGTCGGCCTCGAAGTTCGTGAGCACGAGAACCGAGGGAGCGAAGGCGACAAAGGAGCCGTCGGACTCATCCGCCTCCACGACCGCATATTCACCCGCGCCCTGGCTCGCGTTCGCACCGAGCTGCGCGACCGCCGCACCAACCGCCCAGGCGGGCTCGGCACCCGCTGCGCGCAGGGCCAGTGTCGCCATCGCACTCGTCGTAGTCTTGCCGTGAGTGCCCGCGACAGCGATGATCGCATGCGTGCCGAGGAGACCCGCGAGCCCCGCCGCCCTGTGAATCACGGGGATAGACAGCTCGTGCGCGCGTCGTACTTCGGGGTTATCGGCACGTACGGCAGTCGACACGATCACGAGATCGGTGTCCTCTTCTACGGAGTCAGCGTCGAAACCGACGGTGATACGTGCACCGAGTTCGCGCAGGGGCGGCAGGAACCGACCCTCTTGGGATTCGGAGCCCGTAACTTCGAGGCCCGCTTCGAGCGCGAGGCGCGCGACGGCGCTCATACCCGCCCCGCCGATGCGGATCACGTGGACCTTCCTGACGCTCTCTTCGGGCCACTCGGCAGCAGTCACGACTGCGCCGGGCCTCAGCATAGTGCGCACCTCCCCCGGGGAGAACGGGCGAAGGTGAGAGAGAAAATCGCTCGACGTGGTCATCGGGCACCTCCTTTGGGGCGCTGAGTCGCGAGCGCCGGAATCGTCGCAGCGATGCGGTCGGCGACCTTTTCAGCAGCATCCCGCTTGCCGAGGGAGAGAGCCGCTTTCTCCATCCGCCCGCGCACTTCGGTATCGAGCAGGCATTCACCGACGGTCTCGACGAGAAGCTCGGGGGTAAGGAGCGCATCCTTGATCATGCGCGCGCCGCCGGCCGCGACCATGTCGGCCCCGTTGAGCGCCTGTTCGCCATTGCCGATGGGGAGCGGCACGAACAGCGCGGGCAGCCCGACGGCGGCGAGTTCACACACGGTTCCCGCTCCCGAGCGTGTGAGCGCGAAATCGGCGGCTGCGTAGGCGCCTTCCATGCCGTCCACGTACTCGACCTGCACGTAGTGTTTTCCCCGAGCCGGGATCCGCTTGCCCTTGCCGGTGACGTGGAGAATCTGCACGCCGAGGCCCTCGAGCGGGCCCATAGCCGCGATCAAGGTTTCGTTGAGGCGCTGCGCGCCGAGCGAGCCGCCCGTCACGAGAAGGGTCGGCTTGTCGGGGTCAAGGCCGAACGACTCCCGCGCCTCGGCCCGCTTTGCCTCGCGATCGAGATGCGCGATTTCGGGTCGCATGGGCATTCCTACCCACTCTGCCTGTGAAAACGGCCCCGACGTCCCGCTCATATCGAAAGCGGTCATGGCGCGCGCCCCGAGCCGCACCCCAAGCTTGTTGGCCATTCCGGGCCGTTTATTGGCTTCATGGACCACTAGCGGAAGCTTGGCGTGCCTCCCCGCAAGGTAGGCGGGCGGACACACGTAGCCACCAAACCCCGCGATCGCATCGACGTGCTCGGTGCGAATGAACCGCCGAACATCGCCCAGTCCGCGACCGAACTCGCGCGGAAATCGCAAGGCTGCGGCGTTTGGACGGCGAGGGAATGGCACCTTATCAATCGTGAGGAGCTCGAAGCCCGCCGCCGGAACGAGATCCGCTTCGAGGCCGACCTTCGTGCCGAGGGCGACCACTCGCACTCCCTCATAGCGCTCCGTTAGTGCTCTGGCAACCGCGAGCATGGGCGAGACGTGTCCCGCGCTTCCGGCGCCCGCGACGAGAACGGTTGCCTCGGCATCTGCCTGGATGCTGGGTTGAGGTGTCATGAGCGCGATCCCTTCGTGGCACGTGTTTCCGACGCCGGCTTCGCGACCACCGTCGCCGACTTCTTCGAGTAGTTCGCGTGCGCCCGAAGTGCCTCGGCCGCACCGGGTTCCGATTTCGCAAAGGCGAGTAGCACGCCGAGCGCGAGCATCGAGGCAATGAGCGCCGATCCACCAGCCGACACAAAAGGTAGCGGCACGCCAAGAACCGGCAGTAGGCCCGTCACAACGGCCATGTTCACGAACGCCTGCGCGAGAATCCACGACGTGATGCCCGCGATCGTGATCTGTACGAAGGGATCGCGCAGGCGGACCATCATGCGGTACAGCACGAGAGCGAGCAGCGTAAAGAGCACCACGATCAAAAGTGTGCCGAAAAGTCCGAGTTCCTCGCCGATGATCGAAAAAATGAAGTCATTGTCGGCCTCGGGCACACGCCCCCATTTTTGGCGGGACTGCCCGATACCGACGCCCCACCAACCGCCTGTCGCGAGCGCCATGAGGCCGTTGTCGGCCTGGTAGCACGAATCGCCAGCGCACTCTCCGTGCAACCAGTTGAGAGCGCGCGCCATGCGGTTAGGGCTCGCGAGGACGAGTCCTATGACGATCGCGGCGGCACCGCTACCAGCGATGAGGAACCAGCGTTTTGGCACGCCGGCAACCCAGAAGGCTCCCGCGGCGAGAATGCCCACCATCATCATCGTGCCGAGGTCTCGGCCGAGAATAATGAGTCCGAGCGCCGCGCTCGTTCCCGCGATAGCGGTTGCGAGCACGGGAAGTTCGCGCAGCCGGTCGCGGTTCTTCGACAAGAACGCGCCGAGCCACACCGCGAGTGCAAGCTTGAGAAATTCCGACGGCTGGCCACGGATCGGGCCGATGTGGATCCAGTTCCTATTGCCGCCCTTGCCGAGCCCGAGAGGCGTGAACACGAGCGCCTGGAGGAACAGGCCGAGAACGAGCAGCAGCGTCGCAACGCCGATGTTCTTGTACCACCTCACCGGAGTGAGCGCCGCGGCAATCAGCAGTACAAGGCCGATGACGGCAAATGCTCCCTGGGTCATGAATGACGCGTACGGGGAGTTGCCTTTCGCGATATTGGTCACCGAGGAGCTGGACAGCACCATCACGAGACCAACCGTGATGAGAATACCGCCGATCACGGCGATCGCGTAGAAATCAAGCGCGGGCGACTGGAGCCAGCGGCCGAGCGTTGATTTCACTTCGCCGCCAACGTCACCGAGCGGGTTTTGCTCGCTCGGGCGTTGCGGCGTGCGTGCGCCTCGCTGCCGTGCGCGCTCGCTCACGGCGTGCCCCCGAGCCCCCGAGCAGCTTCCGCGAACAGGTTCCCCCGCTCGGCGTAATTCGTGAACTGATCGATGCTCGCAGCAGCCGGCGCCAAAAGCACAACGTCACCGTCGCTCGCGTGCGACGCCGCTTCGGTCACGGCCGCCTGCATAAGCGCACGCGTGTCCCCGTATTTTTCGGGGTCAATCCAGACACGAGGGACATCCGGGGCGTTGTCATTAAGCGCCGCGGTGAAAGGCTCCGGATCGCGGCCAATGAGCACGACCGCCTTGAGCCTCTCGGCCTGCGCGGCGACGAGACTGTGGAGGTCCGCCCCCTTAGCGTCGCCGCCGGCGATCCACACCACTGACTGCGCGGCGCTGAGCGCCGCCGCTGCAGAATCGGGGTTCGTCGCCTTCGAATCGTCGATGAAGGCGACGCCGCCCTCAACGTGGACGATTTCGCTTCGATGCTCGCCGGCGCGATAAGCCGCGAGACCTTCGCGCACGTGGATCGGTTCGACGCCAAACGAGCGCGCGAGGCCGGCGGCAAAAAGGGCGTTGAGTGCAACGTGCGGCGGGGCGCCGTGGGGACCGAGGTGCGCAACGGTATCGAGGTTCGCGATCTCCGCTGCCTGAGAGTACCGGCTCTCGCAAAAAGCGCGATCCACGAGGAGATCCTCGACAAGGCCAAGTTCGCTCGGCCCCGGCGAGGAAAGCCCAACGCCTATTGCGCGGCAGCCTTCGACCACATCGGCATCCTCAAGTGCACGGAGCGTCCTTTCGTCGGCTTTGTTGTACAGGCACGCGTGCTCAGTCCCGGCATAAACCTTCGCTTTTGCCTGCGCGTAGGCGTCCATCCCCCCGTGCCAATCGAGATGATCGGCACCGATGTTCAGGATTGCACTCGAATGGGCGCCGAGGTTGTCCGTCCAGTGAAGCTGGAAACTCGACAGCTCCAACGCAATCGCCTCGAAGCCCACGGGATCGAGGGCCGCTTCGATGAGCGGGAGCCCGACATTGCCCGCTGCGACCGCCCGAACACCGGCATGCTGCAGAATCGACTCAATCATCGTGACGACCGTGGTTTTCCCGTTCGTCCCCGTGACCGCGAGCCACGCCGGGCCATCGGCCTTTTGCATGCGACGCGCGAGCTCGATCTCCGACCAGATCTCGATGCCTTCGTTCTGCGCGGCAACGAGAAGCGGGTGGTCGGGCCGCCACCCGGGAGACGTGACAACGACGTCGAAGGGGGAACCGTCGGCGTTCGTGGGAAGCGCGCGAGTGTGCTCTTCGCCGAGCAGGATCCGGGCTCCGAGGGTCTCGAGCACCTTGGCACGCTCGAGGTTCGATTCTGATCGCGACGCGTCCACGGCGGTGACGTGCGCTCCTCGCTGAAGGGTCTGGTCCACGATCGCGTAGCCCGAGACTCCAAAACCCGTCACGAGAATGCGGGCGCCCGACACGTCGAGACCCGGGAAGGGGCGCTCGGGAAGTCGCTTAGATGTTTCAGATGCAGTCACGCGATGCCACCTGGCAATTGGTCGAGAACGGACGTGGGTTAGATAAAGCGCAAAGCGTCAAGGTAGAACAGGCCGAGGCCGAACGCCGCGAACACCCCCGCGATGATCCAGAAGCGCACGACGATCGTCACCTCATTCCAGCCTTTGAGCTCGAAGTGGTGCTGGAGAGGCGCCATTCGGAAAACGCGCTTGCGCGTCAGCTTGAAGCTCGTGACCTGAATGATCACGGACAGCGAGATGATGACGAAGAGGCCGCCAATGATTCCGCCGACGAGCTGCGTGCGCGACAGGATTGTGAGGGCCGCAAGCACGCCGCCGAGAGCCAGCGAACCCGTGTCGCCCATAAAAATGCGTGCGGGCGAGGTGTTCCACCACAGGAAGCCCACGCACGCCCCGAGCACCGCGGCAGCGACAATCGCAAGGTCGAGCGGATCCCTCGCGGCATAGCACGAGCGAATCTCTTCGATGCCGCACTGCTGGCGCCACTGCCAAAATGAAATCAGCACGTAGGCACCCGCAAAGATAATCGTGGCCCCAGAGGCCAGACCGTCGAGGCCATCCGTGAGGTTGACCCCGTTCGACCACGCGGCAACAAGGAAGTTGGACCAGATCGCAAACAGGACAATGCCGACGGCCGTACCGGCAAACGCGAGATTCAGCCACGGGATGTCGCGCACGAATGAGATGTGCATCGAGGCAGGCGTGTGCCCCCAGCGATCGGGGAACTGGAGAGCAAGAACGGCGAAGGCGGTACCGATCAGTCCTTGCCCCACAAGTTTTGCGCGTGGAGAAAGACCGAGCGACTGCTTCTTGGCAATCTTGGCGTAATCATCCATGAAGCCGAGCACGCCGAGCCCGACCATGAGCAAGAGTGCAAGCAGGCCCGACACTGACGGCGCGCGAAGAATGCTCAGGTGCCCCATGCCGTAGCCGATGAGGGTCGCGAGGATGATCATGACGCCGCCCATCGTGGGCGTTCCACGCTTGGTCGCGTGGGTCGTGGGGCCGTCGTCGCGCACAAACTGCCCGTACTGCTTCTTCACGAGGAAGCGAATATAAAGCGGGGTCAGGGAGAACGACAGGACCGCGGCTACGGCCCCCGCGATCAAGATTCCGATCATGCCTTTTCTCCTGCGTCTTCCGCTTTCGTGGGCTCAGCTGCCCACGTGCGCACGAGGGACTCACCAAGTTTCGCGAGACCCGCACCGTTCGATGATTTGAGCAAGAGGGTACTTCCGGGCCTCTTCACCGTTTCTAGCACAGCGGGCGCATCCTCGAGGCGTTCGACATACACCGCGCGCTCGTTCTCACCGCGGGTTTCGGTCACACCTTGGTGGATCGCATGCGCCCCGCACCCAATCGTGACAATGACGTCGATCCCCTGCTCTACTGCGAAAACACCCATATCCCGGTGTGCCTTCTCGCTCTCGGGACCGAGTTCGAGCATTTCGCCAAGGACCGCAACGGTGTGGCGTTCATGACCAAGAACCGCAAGGGCGCTCAAGCCCGCGCGCATCGAATCGGGGTTCGCGTTGTAGGCGTCATTGATGAGTGTCACGTCGCCCGGCAACTCGCTCACCTGCATGCGCCCTGGGGAGCGCTGTTCGGCGGAGCGAAGCCCTGCGACGACGTCCTCAAAGCCCACCCCAGCAGCTGCGGCCGCGGCCGCGGCTGCAAGAGCGTTTTTCACGTGATGCTCGCCCGTGAGCGTGAGAGAGACGGGCGCCTTCTTACCGCCCATATGGAGCATGAAGCTCGCCCTAGCGGCGCCATCAAGGCCGACATCGCTCGCGTAGGCTTCCGCGGAGTCGTCAGTAAGGGAAAAGTGCACGACTCGAGCGCACGTGCGCGACTGCATTGCCTTTACCCGCGCATCGTCGGCATTAAGCACGGCGGTTCCGGTTTCCTCGAGAACCTCGACGAGCTCCCCTTTCGCGAGGGCGATGTTGTCGAGGCCTCCGAACTCGCCCACGTGGGCCGAGCCGACGTTAAGAACAAGGGAAATATCGGGGCGCGCGATGTGCGTGAGATGGGCGATGTGCCCAATGCCCCGTGCCCCCATCTCGAGCACGAGAAAGCGCGTCGTTTCGCTGAGCTCGAGGACGGTGAGGGGAAGACCCAGCTCGTTATTGCGGCTTCCAATGGGTGCGATTGTGTCCCCGACTGGCGCGAGGATTGCGTGAAGCAGATCCTTCGTGCTCGTTTTACCGTTCGAGCCTGTCAGCGCGATCACGATCGGCGGCCTCGCACTCGCACGTGCTTCGGCCAACTCGTGTCGTGCGAGGATTTCGAGCGCCTCGAGAGGATCCGCGACCTGAATAGCGGGAAGCTCGAGACCGGGGACAGCCTTCGTCACGAGAGCCGCAGCGGCACCGGCCCTCGCGGCCGCGCCCACATAGTCGTGACCATCGACGTGCTCGCCTTCGAAGGCGACAAACAGGTCTCCTTCACCGATGACACGCGAATCAACGCTCGCCTTTCCGTGGACGCTTTCGTTGCCGTGAGCGCCACCGACGAGTCGGCCGCCCACGAGACGCGCGATTGCGCCAACCGTCGTCTTACGCATCGCGCACCTCCGTCGTCAGGTCCGCCTTATGTGCACGCTGCCACGCCGCTAGCGCCGTGCGTGCGTGGACCCGGTCGTCGAACTCAATCGTGCGATCGGCGAGTACCTGTCCACTTTCCGCGCCTTTGCCCGCGATAAGCACGACGTCACGCGCGTCCGCTTCGCCGATCGCTCGTGCGATCGCTTCGGCACGATCTCCCACGTTCTCGACGTCGGCACGGCACGTCGTCGGAATGCCCGCGAGCACATCGCGCCTAATCGATGCCGGATCCTCATCGCGCGGATTGTCGTCCGTGACGAACACGCGATCAGAAAGTCGCGCAGCGATCTCTCCCATGATCGGTCGTTTGAGCGAATCCCTGTGCCCACCCGCACCGAAAACCGTCACGATTTTTCCGACGCCCTCGAGGGTGTGGAGCGTCTCGAGAGCCTGCTCAAGCGCGTCCGGAGTGTGCGAATAGTCCACGACGACGCGCGGGCAAGCGTCGGACTCGGCGACCCTCTCCATGCGCCCCGGGACCGTGCCCGCCACCGCAAGCGCCCGACGCACCGCCTCCCCCTCGAAGCCGAGCGCTCGAAGGACGAGTGCGACCGCGAGGGTATTGGCTACGTAGTGGGTTCCCGGAAGCGCGCTTTCAAGCGTAAAAGGTTCGCCTTCCGACGGTTGCACGGTGAACACCGTTCCGTACTCTCCGCGGCGGATCTCCCCCACCGTGAAGTCGGCTTCGTGTCCTTTTGCGGAGTACGTCGTCACCGGAACGCTCGCATGGGCTGCGAGACGACGGCCCCACTCGTCGTCGACACACACGATTCCCCGCTTCGCATGCGCGGGCGTAAACAGTGATGCCTTCGCCTCGAAGTACTCCTCCATGTCCTTGTGAAAGTCGAGGTGGTCCTGGCTGAGGTTCGTAAACACCGCAACCTCGAACTGGACGGCGGCTACTCTGTGGAGCACCATCGCGTGGCTCGATACTTCGAGCGCGGCACACGTCATGCCCTCGTCGACCATGTGGCGCATAAGCGCGTGGACGTCAGTCGCCTCGGGGGTCGTGCGCTCCGTCGGAATTTGCTCCTCGCGCCCGCCTGCCCAGGCGAGAAACGTCCCGTTCGTGCCGACGATTCCGGCACTTTCACCGAGCTCTTGGAGCGTGCGCGCACACATCGTCGTGACCGAAGTCTTGCCGTTCGTTCCGGTCACACCGATTAGCGGGATGGCATGCGAGGGCTCGCCATACACGAGATTTGCGGCGAAGCCCGCGAGCGCGCGGGGATCCTCGCACACGAGCACCGAGTAGTCGCCCCCCGGATGCGCGTCGTTCACGATCGCAGCGCCCGCTTCGTCCGTGAGAATTGCGGCGCAGCCCTGGCTGAGC
Organism: Dermabacter jinjuensis; assembly: GCF_902381725.1. Classification (GTDB taxonomy): domain Bacteria; phylum Actinomycetota; class Actinomycetes; order Actinomycetales; family Dermabacteraceae; genus Dermabacter; species Dermabacter hominis. The sequence continues at coordinate 51,176 of NZ_LR698963.1, forward strand.
GCCGCCTTGGCGTAGGTCGCTCCGTGCGCGTTTTCACCCTGAACGGCGACGAAGAGAGCGCCGGTTCCCGCCTTGCGGGAATCGATCGTCACGGATGAGATCGGCACACTCCTACCGCGCAGCTCGAGTACGCCCGCTCCAGGCGCCCCTTCGAGCTGCCGGGCGAGATCTCCCAGCATGAGATCGGTGCGATCACTCACGAGTTTCACTTCCATTCGTTCTGAAGTTGAGTTCCAGGCTCGCCGGAGGGGGCGATGCCGCGGCGTTGAAGAGCGTAGCCAAGGAGTTCGGAAACCGCGGGGCCCGCCACGACCGAGCCCGACTTGAACCCCTTAATTCCGTAGACGAACACGCCGACGACGAGTTGCGGGTCATCCATCGGGGCCATCGAGATAAACGATGAGGTGTACGTTCCCCCGGGCACCTGCGCCGTTCCGGATTTTCCACCGACCGCGTAGCCCGCGACGCTACCGGCAGCCTTGCCATCATCATCGACGTCGTTATCCATGAGGGCCCTCATGGTCGCAGCGGTCTCACTCGAGACCACGCGAGTGTGCTCTCCCTCGGGCTCCGGGGTGAAAGAGCCGTCATTAGCGACGCGTCCCTTGACGATGCGCGGCTGAATGTGCACACCGTCGTTCCCAAACGTCCCCACCGCCGAGGTGATCTGTAGCGCGGTGACGGCGTATCCCTGGCCAAAGGCCGTCGCGTACTGCGTACGCCCGCGCCAGTCCTTCGCCGCGTGGAGGATGCCTGCGGATTCACCGGGGAGGTTCACTGCAGTTTTCGCGCCGAACCCAAACCCCCGCAAGTACTCTTCCCGCTTTTCCTTCGGGACCCGCTCAGCGATTTCGACCGTGCCGACGTTGGAGCTGTGCTTCAGGACTCCGGCGAGCGTGTAGTGCGCTACGGGGTGCTCGTGCGAGTCCTTGATACTCTCTCCGCCAAATTCCTTGCGGTAGGGGATCGTGAAGTGGTCGTCGACCTTTGCCTTGCCCTCGTTGATCACCGTAGCCACGGTGAACAGTTTGCCTGTGGAGCCGGGCTCGAAGACGTTGGAAACGGACTGGTTTCCGCGGTACTTTGCGTCGGACGCGCCCGGGTTGTTCGGATCGTACGTGGGGTAGTCCGCGAGCGCGAGAACATGGCCGGTCTTGGGATCGATCACCACGGCCGAACCGCCGCTGCCACCAAAATCCTTGACGCGCTGCGCAAGAATTTCCTGGGCGCGGTATTGAAGGTCTCGATCGATCGTGAGCTCGATGCTTTCACCGTCGATCGCTTCTTTTTCATGGACCTTAGCCGAGGGGATGAGTTGGCCGCCCGCACCCCGCTCGTACTGGCGTTCGCCGTCGGTCCCTCGCAGAATCTTGTCGAATGACAGCTCAGCGCCCGCGAGGGCCGTGCCGTCGGAGCCCGTGAAGCCCACGATATTACCGGCGACCTGGCCCGCCGGGTACAGACGCTCGGCGACTCGCTCCGAGGTGACACCACCGATCTTGAGTTGCTTGACGGCAGCCTCAACCTCCGGACTCACGTCTTTCGCGAGGACGGTGTAGCCCGATTTACCCGTGAGCTTCTCTTCGAGCTCCTCCACGCTCATCTGCAAAAGAGGTGAAAGCTCCATCGCGACGGCCTTGACTCCCTTGACCGTCGCCGTTTGAGACTTTGCTCGGTACTCGGGCATCTGACGCTGGTCCACAATGATCGTGTAGCGCTCGGTGCTCGTCGCGAGCACCTGCCCGTTCGCGTCGAGAATATCGCCGCGTAGAGCTGGAACTGGCTCGGTGTGCAAGCGCTTCGCCCGGGCCTCAGCCGCGAGCTCCGCCGAGTTGATGCCCTGAATCCACACCAGGCGCAGGCTGATCGCGAGGGCCGCAATCAGCATGAGCGCCACGATCACGCGGTGGCGGCGATAAGGCTCATACCCGTTCCGGGCACGCGCGGCGCCGGCCGATTGACGGGAAGCGTGAGAACGCCCGTCACGCACGGTGCGCGGCGGGCGGCTGCGAGAATCTCGCGGCGGACGGGAATTCGGCACGTCTAGCGCGCCCTCTCGTTACCCATGCCGTAATCGTAAAGATTCTTCGGCGCTTTTGTGACGTGCGGAACGAGCGCGGCCGCTCCCTGCGTCGCGGCCGCAGCCTCACCGATGATGCTGCCGTTCGCGAGATCGATGTAGGCGACCTTCCCTGCAGGCACCATCCCGAGCTCACGTGCCTGGCGCTCAAGCTCCTGTGGTGTTCCGAGAAGATCCGACTTCTCCTCGAGCATCTGCGTCTGCTCGCTCAGTTCACGCGATTCGCGCTGGAGCTTCGCGACCTCGTAGCTCATGTTCGTCATCGAAATGTTGAGCAATAGGGTCGCGACCACGGCGCCGAGCAGCACGAGGGTGCACAGCACCGTGAACGGGATGGAGCTGCGTTGGATGTGCGGGCGCGAGACAAGCGCGAGGTTCGCCTTGCGCGCATGAGCAGGGGCGAAGCCAGCACGCCTGCGTGAGGCGGGGGATGCAGCGAGCTGTGCCATAGCTATGAGATCTCCGGTGGTGTTATGCGTTCAATGGCGCGCAAACGCACGCTTGCGGAACGGGGGTTGGTTTCTTGCTCGCTCGCTGGCGCCTTCATGGCGCCACGCTTCACGAGCGAAAAATCGGGGGCAAACTGAGCGAGGTCGACGGGCAATCCTTCGGGGGTCTTCGACGAGCTCGCCGCGGTGAAGGCTTCCTTGACCATTCGATCCTCGAGAGAGTGGTACGACTCGATCACGAGCCTCCCTCCCGGCGCGAGGGCCGCGAGAGCGTTGTCGAGCGCGCCGTGCAGGATGTCGAGTTCCTCATTCACGGCGATGCGCAACGCCTGGAAGGTGCGCTTGGCCGGGTGACCGCCTGAGTGGCGGGACTTCGCGGGAATGGACTTTTCGATCGCACTGACGAGCTGAGGGGAGCGCTCGAAGGGTTCCGACGCTCGTTCCTTCACGATCGTGCGCGCGATGCGCCTGGAAAACTTTTCTTCGCCGTAGCGGTAGAGGATGTTCGCAATGTCCTGCTCCGACCACGTGTTGAGGATGTCCGCCGCGGTGAGCGCATCTCCATCGGGGTTCATACGCATATCCAGCGGGGCATCTGCGCTGTATGCAAACCCGCGTTCGCGCGTATCAATCTGAAAACTCGAGAGCCCGAGGTCCATGAGGATGCCGTCGGCCCTATCGCGCCCCGCGTGTGCGAGCGCGTCGGCAACGCGATCGTACGTGGTGTGTACGAGAGTGAAACGCCCCTCGAAGCCTTCGCTCGTGAGCCGCTCACGCGCGAGACCAAGCGCGGCGCGGTCGCGGTCGATACCGACGAGATGCGCATGCGGGAAGGCTTCGAGCACCGCACAGGCGTGGCCAGCCATTCCAAGGGTGCAATCCACGTAGGTGGATTCTTCCCGCTCAAGCGCCGGTCGAAGGAGTTCGAGGCACTCCTCGCGCATGACGGGTGCGTGAAGCTGGGATGCGTCCATGCCGTGCCTCCCTTCGCGCTTCGCTTACTTTCGCCGTTGCGGCGCCGATGTCGTGGTCGTTTCGCGGGTGACGTCATACCGTCAGACATCTCCTCGCTTGCGTCCCGCCACCGGGGAAGATGCGTCGGGGCGCAAGCGAAGAGATGCCTCGCGGCACGTCGTCTAGAACAAACCTGGAACGATTTCGGTTGCCGTTTGAGCGAAGGCCTCCTCGGTCTGTCCCAGATATGTCTCCCACGCCTCGCTCGACCAGATCTCGATGCGATTACCGGCACCAATAACCGTGCATTCGCGATCGAGTCCCGCATACGAGCGAAGGTGCGAAGGAATGGTCACGCGCCCCTGCTTATCCGGCACGACGTCTTCCGCTCCCGAGAGGAGCACGCGGAGGTAATCGCGCGCGTCCTTGCTCGTGACCGGCGCCTGCCGCAACTGCTCGTGGAGACTCTCAAACTCACGCATGGGATACACCGTCACGCAGTGTTCCTGGCCGCGGGTCATGACGAGTCCAGCCGCGAGCTGGTCACGAAACTTTGCCGGAAAGATGAGCCGCCCCTTGTCATCGAGCTTGGGCGTGAAGGTGCCAAGAAACATGGGCACCTCCATTCCCCCGTTCAATTCGGGTGGACCTCTCCTTACGCCCCCACTTTACCCCACTTCCCACCACAAACAACACCCCCTCCCCCACTTTGTCACGAAATCGGCATAAAACTGCAGTTCATGGCAGTGGAGGCAAGTGGAGGAGATTCCCCGCACAGCTCTTCAAGCACCCAAAATCGGAGGGTTTTCCCAGACTCACCGCACTACCCGCAAGGAAATTGCGCGACACCGACCGAGACGCATTTACACACAAAATGCCTGTTCAGAACAGCTAATTGGCGCAAAGAGTGCACCGTCGCACCAAGGTCGCAGGATCCTGGAGGGCAACGCGGGTGGAGGAAAGTGGGGAGAGTGGAGGGAAGTGGAGGAGGCAGTGGAAAGTCAAGGGCGAGGGAAGCACGCTCTAGGACTTAGAACCTAAGGAATGCAGTAGAGAGCCGGGATCGAAGGACGATGCCGGTTTCCTTTATCGCTAGCGCTTGCCTACACAAATAAACCGGCTTCCCTTTCGTGAAGCCGGTTCCTACAGGACGATCCGGGCAACGGCGCCCGGGAAACGCTAGCGGTCGCGACCGCGTTCGTCCCAGCGATCTTCGAGTTTCTTCATGAAGCTCGACTGCTGAGACCCCTTGGAATTCTTCCCCGCAACTCCCTGCGTGAAGGACGGGTGCATCCGTCGAGGGTCATCGAGGGGAATGGTCTTTGGCTTTTCCGCTGAAAGACACACGAATGCCCCAACGACCATGACGATAAAGGCAAGAACACCGAGCCACACTGCCGGCAGCGACACCGCAAAAATCAGAAGCGCGAGACCACCGACGATGATGCCACCACCGAGCGCGATGCGGCGCGGGCTAAACGACGACGACTTTTCAGCCCCACCGAACTGGTGCGCAAGCGTGGGGTCATCGCTCGAGAGCTGCTTTTCGAGCTCGTCGAGGATCCTCTGCTCTTTTTCGGAAAGTGGCATTGGTGCCTCCTTACACCGAGACAAAGTAGGCCCTATCCACGCACGAGAGTGAGGGGCGCTGCTCGGCGGATCGTCGTGCCTTCAGTGTAGGCAGCAAACCTGAGATTCGGAAAACGCACTGCTACCGAGAGCCCCCGCCTCGCGTCTCGCCTGTGCCCGCATCCGTGCCGTCCTTCGCCTCAAGGTCACGTTTGTCGAGCCCGGACGCTCTGGCGAGCGACCTGACGCCGAAGCGTTCACGAGCACGGTCCATCGCCCGATCCACATCGCTCCACGTCGCCGATCGCCCTTCGAGATCACCCTGCGCATGCACACTCGAGGCAGGCACGAGGTGCTCGGCCCGCACCCCGAGAAGGCGCACGGCACCCACCCCCTCGAGAGCACGCTCGCACACGACGAGGGCGCGCTCACGAAACTCCTCGCTCTCCTGAACCGGAATGGGGAAGCTACCCGTTCTCGTGAGGCTCGACCAATCGGGGCGGCGAACCTTGATGGAGACGCTCTTCGCGGCCAGGCCCCGCCTGCGCAATCGGAACGAGACTTCGTCAGCCATGCTCGTTGCGATCGAGCGCAGCCGCACGGGATCAGCGATATCGGTCGAGAACGTACGCTCCTTTCCGATGCTCTTATCTTTCGCACTCGCGCCGACGGGACGCGGATCCTCGCCGCGCGCGAGCGCAAGCAGCGCGGGGGCGGCGGAGCCCACGGCTCTGTTCACAACGCTCGGAGGGAGGGCCGCAAGATCTCCGACGGTGACCACACCGAGGTTCGTGAATTTCTTCTGCGCGACGGGGCCCACGCCACCGATGGCGGAAAGCGGAAGCGGCGCAAGGAACTCAGCCGTGCGTTCAGGCTCAACGACGTCAATGCCGTGGGGCTTGGCGCGCGAGGACGCGATCTTCGCGACGGATTTTGAGATACCAACGCCCACGGAGCAGGTCAGGTGGACTTCGTCCCATACAGCCTGGCGGATGTCTCTCGCGATCGTTGCCGGCTCCCCTAGCAGGCGCTGCACCCCGGAGATATCGAGATACGCCTCGTCTACGCTTACCGCTTCCCGAAGGGGCGTAAACCGGTCGAGAACAGCCATGATCTGCGCGGACACGTCCCGATAGTGGGCGTGCCGACCGGGCAAAACAATCAGATCGGGGCACAGTGCACGCGCGCGGCTCATGGGCATCGCCGAGTGGACCCCGTATCGGCGTGCCTCGTAACTAGCGGTCGCGACGACTCCCCTGGGCCCATCGCCACCAACCGCAAGGGGGCGGCCCCGCAAACGCGGGTCGTCGCGAACTTCGACGGAGGCGAAAAAGGCATCCATGTCGACATGCGCGATGGCGCGCTGCCACGGCTCACCGTCCATGCCGCACCTCCCAACGCTTGATACTTAAGCCTACGCGGTCAGGCAGCGGCAAGAGCCTCAAGCCCGAGGAGCTCCTCCTTCACCGAGTGAACATAGGCGAGGGTCTGTTCCGCGTGCTCCTGCACGTCCTGCTCGGAGATTCGACTCGTGTGCTCCCAGTAGTGCTCCGCGCTACGGCGAAGCTCGACAAAACGCGCCGCCTCCCGTGCGCGCGCCCTGTGCATTCCGCCCATGCGCTCAAGCGCCACCCACACGTTCAGGGGCAGCTTGCGTTTCCTTTGAGTGTTTGCTCGGCGAATCGCGAGCCCCGCAATCTTGAGCGCTGCGCGGTGGACGCGCTCGAATCGTTCAGCGGCGCTCACGCCTGCCTCATCGAGGCTCGCGTGGATCTCGGCCTCGAAGGCTTCCAGACGATCCAGATCCGCGTTAAGGTCCCGAATTTCGCGCAGCGCCGCCGGCGCTGCCACTGTCATGGTCGATGTCATGATTCTTCCCCTTTCTCGACACTCACGACGATAGGAAGGGGGTGAGACATTTAAACTCGAGTCATGGCACGCAACCGTCGATCGAACCGGCTCCCCCTCCACCTCCCCTTCTTCGAGGACATTCCCACCAGCCACTCAGTCGTGCGGTTGGAACCCGAAACAGACGGCTCCTACACCGTGATCATCGACGGCATGGAAAGCTCCCACATCCACCCCGATCCCGAGCACCTCGTCTTCGAATACATGCGGTGGATCGCCCTGATTATGACGACGACGTACCCCAGTGAGACGGCACTGAACATCGCCCACCTCGGCGGCGGAGCCGCCTCGCTCCCCCGTGCTCTCGCCCATCATTTCCCCGCCTCCCGAAACTCCGTCATCGAACTCGACGCGAAGCTGATCAACCTCGTTCGCGAATGGGTCGACCTTCCCCCTTCGCCTCGCGTCGCCATTCGCGAGGGAGATGCCTTCGCCGTCCTTCCCACACTGCGCACGGCACGCTTCGACGTAGTGATACGCGACGTCTTCTCCAACTCCCGCACGCCCCTCGCCATGCGTAGCCTCGAAGCAGCACGCGAACAGCGCCGAATACTCAACGACGACGGCATGTTTCTCGCCAACATCGCCATGGACCGAGACCAGCACGAACTCGCCGATGAGATCGTCACGCTGCGCGAAGTCTTCGGCGAGATCGAGCTCATCGCGGAACCGAGCGCCATCAAGAAACGCCGCCGCTCTAACTGCATCGCCGTCTACGCGCCCGGCGGGCTCAGCGACGATGCCCGCAGAGCGATTCGAACCGACGCGGTGACAGTGCGCACTCTCGACAAAAAGACCGTCGACAAACTCGCCAGTGGCGGCAGCGTTGTTGAGCTCGGAGGCGATGCGAGCGCAGCCACCGTCGGACATTAAAAAAGTTCCGCACCCTGCACGGGTGCGGAACGAAAGCCTAGCGAGGCGAACCTACGCGAGCGAACGAACGTGCGCGGCCTGCGGGCCCTTGTCGCCGTCGACAACCTCGAACTCGACGCGCTGGCCCTCATCGAGGGTGCGGAAACCGTCCATGTCAATGCTCGTGTGGTGAACGAACACGTCAGCGCCGCCACCATCAACCTCGATGAAGCCGAAACCCTTTTCGGCGTTGAACCATTTAACTGAGCCCTGTGCCATGCGTGGACTCCCCTAACTACTCGTACCAAACTGCGCGAAAACACGCGCAGGTACCATCATTCCACGCTGGATGTTCGCGCGCCCAGTTTCCCTTCAGCGTGTCGAGCGGATTCCTGCTGGCCACGCGAGCGCGCACACCGGGTTGGAACGCACATGAAAAGCGACCATAATGGAATGTCGCTTCCGCCTCCCGCGAAGGGACGCAAGCGAATCGTGACCCATCCTGGAAGGACCCAACGTGGCTTCCTCTGACGAGCAAATCGCCCTCGAGCAGCGCTACGCCGACCGAGTCTACGCACGCATCGACGAACAAATCGCACGCCTCGAAACGCAACTCACTGACGTCATCAGCGCCCAGACGGCGAGCACGCACCAAAACCGCAGCGAGCGAGACTCCTTCGCGACTTTCTACGAGGATCGGATCGGGCTGCTGAGGTCCGTCTCAGAGAACGCTATTTTTGGCCGGCTCGACAGGTCCGACGCCACCCGGCACTACATTGGGCGCATCGGCGTGTTCACCGCTGAAGGCACCCAACTCCTGGTCGACTGGCGCGCCCCCGCAGCCGCCGCGTTTTACCAGGCAACGCCGAGGCACCCGCAGGGCGTTCGCTTGCGTCGGCACCTCGTCACTTCGGGACGCACCGTGACCGATATCGAAGACGACGTTCTCGACGGCACGCTCCTCGACTCAGATGAGCACCATTCGAGCCTCCAGGGAGAAGGGGCACTCCTTGCGGCGGTCTCCGCGAAACGCACGGGCCGCATGGGCGATATCATCGCGACAATCCAGGCCGAACAAGATCGCATTATCCGCCACGAAACACGCGGCGCGCTCGTTGTGCAGGGAGGCCCCGGCACCGGCAAGACTGCCGTCGCCCTCCACCGCGCGGCTTACCAGCTCTATACGCACCGTAAGAGGCTCGAGCATTCGGGCGTTCTCATCGTTGCCCCCACGCGCGGCTTCCTGCGCTACATCGAGCGCGTGTTGCCCAGCCTCGGCGAAACAGGCGTCGTCACCCTCACGCCGGGCGAACTCGTTCCGGGCGTGCGGGCAGACACACACGATCGCGAAGACGTCGCCCGCGTCAAAGGGTCCCTCGCGATGGCAAAGGTTCTGCGCCGTGCCGTCAAGGCGCGCCAGCAAGTTCCCAAAGGCCCCATCGACCTCAATATCGACGGGGTCCACATCACTCTCACTCCGGGCGATGTCCGTGCAGCGCGCGCGGAGGCCCGCGCGACGGGCAGGCCGCACAACCATGCACGCACAACCTTCGTACGCGCCGCACTCGACCGCCTCGTTGAGGCCTATGTCGCCGAGCTCACGCGCCTCGAACGCCCGTGGGCAGAGGAGGACCGCGCGGATCTCCTCCACGATCTGCGAACGAACCACGACGTCAAAGTCGCCCTCAACCGGTGCTGGCTGCCATACAGCCCGCAATCCTTCGCCCGTTCATTCTTCGCGAGCATCGAGCGGCTGGTTCACGCGGCGGGCGACCACATGAGCGCGCGGGAGATCAAGCTTCTTCACCGCTCGAAGGACGCCGAGTGGACGATCGAAGACGTCGCCCTCCTCGACGAAATCGCGGAGCTCCTCGGTGAAGACGACACCGCCACGCAGCGCGAGAAGGACAAGGCTCGCACCACCGAACGCTCAAACCTCGAGTATGCCGAAAAGGTGCTGTCCATGATTGATTCCGAGGGGATCGTCAGCGCAGCTGAACTCGCCGCTCAGGTTGGCGCACGGCGCGACAGCCGCTCCCTCGCCGAGAAAGCCGCAGCGGATCGCACCTGGACCTACGGCCACATCGTGGTCGACGAGGCACAAGAGCTCTCGCCGATGATGTGGCGTGCACTCATGCGTCGAAACCCCACGAAATCGTTCACGATCGTGGGCGATGTGGCGCAGACCTCCTCGGTCTCCGGCGCCGACTCGTGGGATCACGCACTTTCGCCTTTTCTTGAGGATCGGGCCAGCATCGAGGAGCTCACCGTCAATTACCGCACGCCGTCGCGGATCATGCGTCACGCCTCCGCACTCGCTGCCGCACACGGCTTGCGAGTGACGGAGGTCAGGAGCGTGCGCGAAGGTGAACACGACGTACGTTTCCGGCACACACGTGCCGACAGGGTCATCGAGGAGGCAGTTAACGAGGCGCGCACGCTTGCCGACCTCACGCAGGGCCGCGTGGCGATCCTTTGCCTCACCGAGGATCTTGATGCCCTCTTGGCGGGAGCTTCAGCCGTATTCGGCGCCTCGGCAGTGGGCCGTGGTTCGATCGGTGTGGACAGAGAAGTTTCCGTGATGACTCCGACAGATGCCAAGGGACTCGAGTTCGACGCGGTCGTCATCGTGCGCCCCGCCGAGATTCTCACGAGCCATGCTCGCGGCGCTAACGATGTGTACGTCGCGCTCACGCGGCCGACTCAGGCGCTCAGCGTGGTCTATTCGGGAGATCTCCCCGCCGGATTAGGCGCGTAGGGCCCGGCGGCTTCTGGGCTCTGGCGGAAGCGCCCGCTTTGGCGGGGGCATGAAAGAACCGATGGCCGCGGCTTCCCCTCCGCGACCATCGGCCAAGAAAATCATACAGTGTTTCTCGAGGGCCTCCGACCACTTTTCTCAAAATCTCTCCAGCAAGGGGTCATGCCGCCAGATCCTTGCCTGCTCCGGAGGAAAAAGGCGGAAGCCCTGGCTGCTGAGGTCAGGGCAGGAAACGCGCATCGCCGATCAACCTTCGGCTCGTTCAACTCGCCCCACAGGGGTGCAGCGCCCTACTTCTCGCCCTCGGTTCGTAGTTCCTCGATGGCCGACTCAAAGTCCTCAAGGCAGTCGAATCCGCGATAGACGCTCGCGAAACGAAGGTAGGCGACGAGGTCCAGCTCTTTGAGCGGCTGCAGAATCGCGAGGCCTACGTCGTGGGCGTCGATCTCCGACACACCCTTGAGACGAATCGCCTCCTCCACGCGCTGCGCGAGGACCGCGAGTTGGTCGTCTGTCACCGGTCTGCCCTGGCATGCTTTACGCACGCCGGAAATCACCTTGGATCGCGAGAATGGTTCACTCACGCCAGAGCGCTTATGGACCGCGAGCGAGGCTGATTCCGTAGTCGAGAATCGCTTATTGCACGCAGGGCACTGCCGACGGCGGCGGATGGTCATGCCGTCGTCGGCTGTACGCGAGTCCACGACGCGCGAATCTTCATTCCTACAAAAAGGGCAGTGCACCCCGAAATTCTACCAGGGCACCCCATTCATACTCCGAGGCCCTACCCGCTAGAGCGTGGGCAGCGCGAGCTCCTGACCCGGGTGAATCACGGTGCCATCGAGACCGTTGACGTCCTGGACAAGCATGAGATAGTCGCGAACATCGGTGCCTGCAGGCGCGTTAGCCGAGACAATGCTCCAGAGGCTCTGCCCCTCCTCGACCTGAACGGTCGTGTACGACACGGCTCCCTCAGCACCCGCGACCGCCGCAGGCGAGAAAAAGACAACGCCGGCAACGATTGCCGAAGCAGCGAGTACGAGCGCAATGAGCGATGCCACGACGATGCGGCCGCGGCGAGTAAGACGAAGGCGAACATTCTTTCGAACCGGCTGAGTGCTACACGTAGAAGTAGTCATTTTTAGAATCCTTGTTCGATTGACGACATGACGAGCGTACGATCATCTGTTCGAAAAAGTCAAGACATTTTCGAACACATGTTTGGAACAAGCGTTCTGTTCCGGTACCTTTGAGGTACGCCTCAACTCAACAACGGGGGTGAGACATTTAAACTCGCCCCACCGAAAGGAACGGCGCATGGCACCCTCAGCTCACGGCTCTTCAGCTGGCGCCCCCGCCCTCACCGAACGCCAACAACGCATTCTTGAGACGATCGCCCGCTCCATCCGCGCAAATGGTTACGCGCCCACGATGCGCGAAATCGGCGAAGCAGTGGGCCTCCAGTCACCGTCGTCGGTCTCCCACCAACTCTCGGAACTCGAGCGCAAGGGATACATCCGCAAAGATCCGAAACGCCCCCGCACGCTCTGGCTCGTGGAAGCAGATGAGGAAGGCGAGCCGCTCCCGAGCGAATTCGAAGCACCCGGCTCGCCCGCCGTCAATGTCCCACTCGTGGGCACGATCGCGGCCGGCGTGCCGATCACCGCTGAGGAACAGGTAGAAGATGTTTTTGCGCTCCCGACCCAGCTCGTGGGCGATGGCGAACTCTTCCTGCTCAAGGTTCAGGGTGATTCGATGATCGATGCCGCCATTTGCGACGGCGACTGGGTCGTCGTCCGCCAGCAGAAGGTTGCGGAAAAAGGCGAGATTGTCGCGGCCATGATCGATGGCGAGGCGACAGTGAAGACTTTCGCACGAAGCGACGGGCACGTGTGGCTCATGCCCCACAACCCTGCCTTCACACCGATCCTTGGCGACGAAGCCGAAATCCTCGGCAAAGTCGTGGCGGTTCTCCGCGCGGTCTAGAGATTGCCTGGATGCGGTGGCGCAGCGAGCTCTGTGCGCAGTCGCTCGAGTGCGGCAAGCGCGACGGCGCTATCGCGCGTCGTCCACAGCGGAGGAATTGCCTGGCGAATCACGCCTCCATAGGACTTCGTCGCGAGCCTCGAATCAAGCACCGCTACCATTCCACGGTCGCTCTCGGCGCGGATAAGTCGCCCGGCTCCTTGCGCCATGCTGAGTGCCGCCTGTCGAACGGCTACCTCGTAGAAACCGTTGCGCCCGAGTCGGGCGTATTTCTCTTGTCTCGCTGAAGCGAGCGGATCATCGGGCCGAGGGAATGGGATCCTGTCAATGAGCACAAGGCGGCAGGCCTCGCCGGCGACGTCAATGCCCTGCCAAAACGTTCGCGTCCCGAACAGACAGGTGTCACGACTCTGTCGGAATCGCGAAGCGAGCGCCGCGTTCGAATCCTCTCCTTGCAGGAGCACCGTGCGCCCGGTCATCCGTCGAACATACTCCGCCGCCTCCTCGGCCGCTCGGCGGGAGGAGAAGAGTCCGAGCGCTCCTCCTCCGGCGGCGTCAATGAGTTCGACGATGTGGTCAAGTGTCGCGCTCGAGATACCCTCGCGCCCCGGGGCGGGAAGATGCGAGGCGACATAGAGAATCCCTTGCTGGGCGTACGCGAAGGGAGAGCCCACATCGAGGGCCGACCACCACTCGCGCACAGCATCCTCGCTTCGAGTGGCACCAACGTCGCTTTCAGGCTCGGCATGCTTGTCAGCGCGAAGCCCGAAAGAGAACGCGGCGCTTTCAAACCGGCCGCCGAACGTGAGCGTCGCCGAGGTAAAAATCGATGTGCGCTCATCGAGGATCCGGGTTTTCACGAGGCCAGCGACGCTGAGTGGAGCGACGTCGATAAATGTTCGGCCGAGGGCTTCGCTGTGATTGAGGTAGACGACATCGTCCTCGTGGGGCGCGAGCAATCTCTCGCACACGTCGATGATTTGTTGCAGCTTTGCACGCACGGATGTGCGCGCCCCCGCAGTCGTCGCATCGGAGCTATCACCGGCATTTTTGGCTTCCTCGCGTGCCGACTCAGCTTCGGCGCGGATCGCCGCGAGAGTGTCTCGCAGCCGGGCTTCGAGTTCGCCACGCACCCTCCCGTCGGGGAGCGGGGCGAGAGCTTCCTGGAGGGCACTTCCCGCATCGTCAAGTTCAAGTGCGCTCACGCCGAGGCTCCTCAGCTCCCGAACGGCGCCGCGAATCGCGCCCTGATGCAGCGATTCGGTCACCGAGGACGTCACGCGGTCAACAAACTCGTGGGCCTCGTCGATGACTACGACATCGTGCTCGGGGATGATCCCGTGCCCGTCGAAGGCGTCAATGGCGTAGAGCGCATGGTTTGTCACGATGACGTCGGCCTCGCGCGCGAGTGCGCGATTGCGTTCCGCGAAGCATTCGTCGTGGAATGGGCAGGAAGAGCCAATGCACTGGGAGCCGGTCACGGAGACCTGGCGCCACGCTCGGTCCGACACCGGGGTGTCGAGATCGTCGCGGTCACCCGTATCTGTCGTCTGCGCCCACTCGCGCAGCCTCTGCACCTGCGCGCCGAGTCGTTCGGAGTCGTGCTTGACTCCCGTGACCGAAGCCTCGGCGAAGAGTGAACCTTCCTCGAGTTCGTCGGGATAGCCGCCCTCCAGCTTGTGGAGGCACACGTAGTTGCCGCGCCCCTTAAGGAGACTGAAGCTCGGCACACGCTCGAGTTTCGTCCCGAGGGCTTCAACAATGCGAGGGAGGTCCTTGGCGACGATCTGGCTTTGCAGCGCGAGCGTCGCGGTCGTGATGACGACGGGGGTGCCGCGATCAATCGCGCGTTTGAGGGCGGGAACGAGGTATGCGAGGGACTTGCCCGTGCCCGTCCCTGCCTGCACGAGGAGGTGGCGGCGCAGCTCGATGCTTCGCTCGATGGCGTGAGCCATGGCCCGCTGCCCCGGGCGATCTGCGCCGCCGACTGCGGCGACCGCTGTCGCGAGTAGCTGGTCGAGGTCCGTGCCTGATGCGTTCACTGGCGCGCGGCGGCGAGTTCGGAAGCGAGAGTTTCGTCGACGCGTGCCACGAGGCGCGTGCCCTCAGCGAGGAATTCCTCGCTGACGAGCTCGCCCTGAGTGTGCACGCGCGAGACGAGGTCGCCGCGCGTGTAGGGCACGACGACATCGATGTCGACCGAGGGCCGCGGGAGCATGTCGGCGATGAGTGCACGCAACTCCTCGATGCCTTCACCCGTGCGGGCCGACACGACGGCCGCGTGTTCCACTTGCGAGCGCAGACGCGCGATCGTTTCGGGACTCGCGAGATCCGCTTTGTTCAGAGCCACGATTTCTGGCACGTCGAAGCCTTCAATATCAGCGAGAACGGCGCGTACAGCGCGAATCTGCCCCTCGGGATCGGGGTGGGAGGCATCGACGACGTGCAGGAGGAGGTCCGCCCCGGAGACTTCCTCGAGGGTTGAGCGGAAGGCCTCCACGAGCTCGGTGGGAAGGGAGCGCACGAATCCGACGGTATCCGCAAACGTGAATTCGCGACCGTCGGGCGTCACGGACCTGCGCACGGTTGGGTCGAGTGTCGCAAACAGGGCGTTTTCAACGAGAACGCCGGCCCCAGTGAGACGGTTAAGCAGGGAGGACTTCCCGGCGTTGGTGTATCCGGCAATCGCAACAGAGGGAATGTTGTGACGTTTGCGGTCGGCGCGTTTGGCCTCGCGCGAGGGGGCCATCGCCTTGATGTCGCGCCTGAGCTTAGCCATGCGCGTGCGGATGCGGCGGCGGTCTAGTTCGATTTTCGTTTCGCCGGGGCCGCGGGAACCGATCCCGGCGCCACCGGCAACGCGGCCACCCGCCTGGCGCGACATCGACTCGCCCCAACCGCGCAGGCGCGGCAGGAGGTACTCGAGCTGCGCAAGCTCGACCTGGGCCTTACCTTCGCGGGATTTTGCGTGCTGGGCAAAAATGTCGAGGATGAGGGCCGTACGATCGATGACCTTGACCTTGATAATGTCCTCGAGCGCGCGGCGCTGCGAAGGGGCAAGCTGCCCGTCGCAGATCACGGTGTCAGCACGAAGGTCGGCCACAATCTCGGCGAGTTCCTTCGCCTTGCCCGAACCGAGGAAGGTGGCAGGGTCGGGGTGGGCACGGCGCTGCATGACGCCGTCGAGAACGCGTGAGCCCGCAGTCTCGGCAAGCGCTGCGAGCTCGCGCATCGAGTTTTCTGCGTCTTCGACGTTGCCGGTCGTGAAAAGCCCCGCGAGCACGACGTTCTCAAGTCGAAGCTCGCGGTATTCAACCTCGGTGACGTCTTCGAGATCGGTGCGAAGTTGATCGACGCGGCGCAGAGAGTGGCGCTCGGCGAGATCGAGTTGGTCGCCGTCGGCATCGCTCTCATACGTTGTCGCCGAGATCGAGGCGTCGCCGCGTGAGAGGACGCGCTGCATAATCGAGGATTCGCGGGCGTCGCTTCCCGCATTCTCGGGCTCCGCTGCCTGCGGTGCTGCGTGTGATGTCTCGAATTCGGGATCGGGGACGAAGGGTGTCAAGTGCGCCTTTACTCCAGGTTCTCTCAAGTGGGGCCTCGCGTGAGGTCTGCGTATAAGTGTGTCACGTCCGAACCCGATGCGGGAGCTTTTCGCGTTCTGCGCCACTACACTCCTTGCTGTGACAAGCGACGCCCATTACTTCTCTCCCGCGCCCGGTACGGACCTGGAGCGCCGCGACCTGCGCGTGCACCTCGCTGGTGCCGAACGGAGCCTCGTGAGCGCGAAGGGTCTGTTCAGTTTCGATGGGCTCGACAAGGCAACCGCAATACTCCTCGACCATGCGGAGTTGTTCGCACCGCTCGCACCTAAAAGCGAGGTTCTCGATATTGGCTGCGGCTGGGGCCCGATTGCACTGAGCCTCGCGCTTACCCAACCGGACTGCCACGTCACGGCGATTGATGTCAATCCACACGCACGTGCCATCACGCGCGAGAACGCCGCACGGCTCGGCCTGTCAAACGTCACTGTCGCCGCGCCAGACGAGATTCCCGAGAGTGCCCGCTTCGATGCGCTCTGGTCGAATCCGCCGATCCGTATCGGCAAGAGTGAACTGCACACTGTGCTTACGCGGTGGATCGGCCAGCTCCGCGGGACGGGTACGGCCGCGATGGTCGTCGGGAAAAATCTAGGCGCCGATTCGCTCGCCACGTGGCTCGCGGGCCAATTCCCCACACGGCCGGTCGAGAAGGTCCATTCCTCGAAAGGGTTCCGCTTGCTCGGCGTAGGCCCGGAGCGCCCAGAAGTTTAGAATCGCTCGCGCATGGGGAGGCGTCGGAATTCCGACGCCCGCCTAGCCTTCCTACTTCCCTCGCTCGCGCGCTGGCCCGCCGCAGGTGAGCTCACCGAGTTCGGCCGGGCCCGTGAGAGTCATGCGCCCGTAGGGGTCCCAACCAATTTCGAGGCGCCCGCCGCGCACATCGACGCGCCACGGCTCGCGCGTGCCGTCCCCACGTGCCTCAGCGAGAGCGGCAACCACGGCAGTCGCGCCGGTTCCGCACGAGAGGGTCTCCCCCACCCCTCGCTCGAAAACCCGCATGGCGACGTGTCGCTCGCCGCGGATCTCCACAAACTCAATGTTCGTGCCATCTTCGGGCTCGGGTTCAAGCTCGGGGCGTTCGGTGAGGTCAAGCTCGTCAAGGCTGAGGTTTTCGGGTAGCTCCACGACAGTGTGGGGGTTGCCCACATTCACATCAGTGCCTTCGAGGAAGCGGTCGGCAACGCGGACGATCCTCGTGACACCTTCAAGTTCTGCGGCCCCCATGCCCACGCGCACCTGCCACTGTGGGCCTTCCTCAAGGATCTCGACCGTGCGTACACCCGCGCGAGTCATGACGTCGAACACCCGATCCTCAACGTAACCGCGGTCAGCGAGAAACGCTGCGTAGGCCCGAACGCCGTTGCCGCACATTTGCGCAATCGTGCCATCAGCATTGCGATAGTCCATAAACCACTCGGGGACCGTGTCGAACCCCTGGCTTGCCGGATCACCGAGGCATCGCGTACGAATCGCGCGGATCACCCCGTCCACTCCCGTGGGGCCCGCGAGCTCACGCACGCGTGCGCTGTTGAGCTCGCCTCGACCCGCAGGATCGTCGATCATCACAAAATCGTTTTTGGTGGCGCTCGCGTAGCTTAGAGCCTTGCGCGCGTTGGGGCATGAAGATGCAGTGGCCATGGCTCGATCATAGGCACGCGCGCGCGGGACCTCACACCTCAGCGTTTGACGGGCACCTAGCGGCGTGCGCAATCTCGCGCTCAATCACGGCGAGCGCTTCGTCGGAATCCTCCCCCGGCACCCACGTGAGCCGCGTATCCCGCCTGAACCACGTGTCCTGCTTGCGCACGAGACGGCGGGTATTGGTGATCGTCGACTCGATCGCTTGCTCGAGACTCCAGTGGCCCCGCACGTGCTTGATCATTTGGGCGTAGCCGATCGCCTGGCGCGCCGTCACCCCGCGCTCAAGGCCCGCATCGAGCAGTCCCTCGACCTCGTCGCGAAACCCGGTTTCAACCATGCGATGCACGCGCTTCTCGACGCGCTCGTGGAGCGTGTCCCGGTCGAGCTTCACGGCGACGTACGCGATCGCCGGATCGTGGAACGTGTAGGTCGGCAGGAACGCGGAGAACGGCTTTCCGGTGAGGCGGTGCACCTCGAGCGCTCGCACGATTCGACGCTCGTCCCGCGGCGCAATTTTCGCGGCTGCATCGGGGTCTGCTGCGGCGAGCTGGGCGTGGGCGGCTCCGGTGCCGATCGCTAGCACGTGAGACTCGATCTCCTCGCGCACAGCGGGGTCCGACGGTGGAAAAGCCATCACGTCGGTGAAGGCTCGCACGTAGAGTCCCGAGCCCCCAACGACAACCGGAATCTTGCCCCTTTCGCGGATCTCGCTCGCAATCCGGCGTGCATCCGCCTGGAACGTTGCGACGCTCGCCTCTTCGGTGACGTCGAGAATATCGAGGAGATGATGGGGAACACCGCGGCGCTCGCTCGGGGTCACCTTGGCGGTCCCCACATCCATTCCGCGGTAAAACTGGAGAGCGTCAGCGTTGATCACTTCGCCTCCGAAACGGCGGGCAGTCTCGATCGCGAGGGCGCTCTTGCCCGTTGCAGTCGCGCCCGCAATCACGACAAGCGGCGGCACCTGTCCAGCGCCACTGTCGTGGCCCCCACCACCGTTCACCGCATGTGCCACGTGAACTCCCTTCGATCTCACCACTGCTCGTTCGCGCACCGAGCCGAAAGCCGCTAGCGTGGACTTCACGCAGCCACCGGCCCGGACACCACAGAAAGGCAGCCGATGCCCAACGGCCACTCACACGAAGCCGCACTCGCAGGCGAAGAACTCAGCATCGAACGTCTCAAGGAGTCCCTCGGGCGGCTCGGCTATGCCTTCGTCGAGGATGATGACACCCCCACCGTGTTGCGTGCGCGCTTTGACCACTATCCTTTCACGTTCGCAGTCGCCGGCGAGCACTCGCACATCCTCGTCATCCGGGGACGCTGGGACGAGCTACTCGCCGTGCAGCAGAAACTCGAAGCGACGCGCCTATGCAACCACTGGAACATGGAACGCATGTGGCCGAAAGCGTACGTGCGCCGCGAGAATGACTCGGTGCTCGGCGTGTACGGCGAGCTGGTCTTCGATTATTTCTACGGGGTTAGCGACGACGCGATTGACCGCGCCATCACGTGCGCGCTATCAACGACGGTAGCGTTCT
The DNA here is from genome assembly GCF_902381725.1 of Dermabacter jinjuensis. GTDB lineage: Bacteria > Actinomycetota > Actinomycetes > Actinomycetales > Dermabacteraceae > Dermabacter > Dermabacter hominis. The sequence goes on from NZ_LR698963.1 coordinate 70,516, forward strand.
TCGCGAGCCTCTCGACACAGGTGAGCGACCAGGACGACGTCACCGCCTGAGCGCGTGCCCTCACCGCCCGATTCCGCCTAGCGCTCCGGGCGCCTGAGGCTCGGAAGACCGAGGCTCACGGGCCCACCGGGGCCGGGCGTGCCGCACGAGGCCGCGTCTTCATCGCCGTTCGCGCGGCGGCGTTCCCACGCGTCGCCCGAGCGGGTGCGACGCACCTCGAATTCGCCGCCTTCGGCACCCGAGTCGGCGATCAGGTAGAACGGGGCGGCTTTGGTCACGCGAGCACGGACGACATCACCGGGGCGAGGGCGGTCCGCCTCCGCATACCCTTCGGGCAGAGCAACGTGCACGAGCCGGCCGTCCTCGGCGCGGCCAGAGATGCGGTGCGTTTCGGAGTCTCGATCACCCTCGCCTTCGGCGATGAGGACGTTGACCTCTGCTCCGACCTTCTTCGCATTTTCTTCGGCCGCAATGCGATCCTGAAGCGCGACGAGCCTCTCGAATCGCTCCTGGACGACTGCCTTCGGGATCTGATCGTCCATTTCGGCGGCCGGAGTGCCCGGGCGCGGCGAGTACTGGAACATGAAGGCGCTCGAGAAACGCGAAGCCTCGACGACATCGAGAGTCTTTTGGAAGTCCTCTTCCGTTTCACCGGGAAAGCCGACGATGATGTCGGTCGTGATTGCTGCGTGCGGGATTTTCTCGCGCACCTTTTCGAGGATCCCGAGGAATTTCTTGGAGCGGTACGAGCGGCGCATCGCCTTGAGAACAGCGTCGCTGCCCGATTGGAGCGGCATATGCAGTTGCGGCATCACGTTGGGTGTTTCCGCCATCGCGTCAATGACGTCATCGGTAAACATCGCGGGGTGCGGCGACGTGAATCGCACGCGCTCGAGCCCCTCGATTTCGCCACACGCGCGCAAGAGCTTGGCAAACGCGCCCCGGTCGCCGAACTCCACTCCGTAGGAGTTCACGTTTTGACCAAGGAGAGTCACTTCAAGAGCTCCCTGGTTCACGAGTTCCTGAACCTCGGCGAGAATCTCGCCGGGGCGACGGTCCTTCTCCTTCCCTCGGAGGGAAGGAACGATGCAGAACGTGCACGTGTTGTTGCAGCCGACTGAAATCGATACCCAACCCGCGTACGCGCTTTCGCGCTTTGTGGGGAGAGTCGAGGGGAACACCTCGAGCGACTCAAGGATTTCCACCTGGGCCTCTTGTTGAACGCGAGCGCGGTCAAGAAGAACGGGGAGGGAACCGATGTTGTGAGTACCGAACACGACGTCGACCCAGGGTGCACGCTCAGTAATGGTGGCGCGATCCTTTTGGGCCAGGCACCCGCCGACGGCAATCTGCAAATTGGGGTTGGCATCTTTCGCAGGGCGGAGCTGGCCGAGGTTACCGTAGAGCCGGTTGTCGGCGTTTTCGCGCACGGCGCACGTGTTGAAGACGATGACATCGACGTCGCCGTTCAACGGGTCGGCGCCGTCGGCGGCCGGCGTATAGCCTGCCTGCTCTAAGAGGCCCGTGAGGCGCTCAGAGTCGTGGACGTTCATTTGGCAGCCGAACGTGCGCACTTGGTAGGTGCCGCGTGCCGGCGCGTCATTGTCGTTCAGGATCGCTGTTTCGCTCATGGTGTTTCAAGGATACGTAGCCCCGTGGGTTCGGGCACGGTCAGGACCAGGTGACTCCCGCCGCATCAAGCTCGCGATTGAGCACGAAGAGCGTGAGGTTTTCCGAGTAGCCTCGGCGCGCGAGTGCGCCGCCAATGCGCCGAAGGGCCGCCCCTCGATCAAGGTTTTCAGCCCCTCCGCTTTTACGAAGCTCCTTCGCAAGCCGTTCTCTCGCGAGGATCTGGCAGCGCTCCTTTTCGCTGTCGTACGGAGCGGTCTCCGCGAGAACGGTGTCGATATCGGGCGCACCGACGCCTTTATTTTCGAGTTCTCGACGCAAAGCGGCTGTGCCAAGGAGTTTGCTCTCGCGTCGCTGCTCTACCCAGGCGCGTGCAAAGCCTTCGTCATCGATGAGTCCAGCGGTATCGAGACGCCGCATGATCTCTTCGAGAACATCAACTTCATGCACGCGCTGCGCGAGCTTTGCCCGAATCTCCGCCTCGCTGCGCTGACGGTGGCCGAGTAGGCCGAGCACATACCGGCATTCCTTGACGACGACCTTTTCCGTTTCGTGATCGCGGAATACTCCACCTCGACACGGGTTGCTGCCCTCCCCAGGTGCGGCTTCCCCCGCTTCGATGGCGGCGATGTGCTCGGCAAGCTCTTCAACGACGCCCGCGCGCCAATCCTCTTGCCCAGCCCGAACGTGGGGGCGAGGCTCAGATTTGCGCAGGGACGTCATCGTCTACGAATTCGCCGTCCCCCACAGGAGCATCGGCAGCGGCCTTCTTAGCGGACTCATCTGCATACTGGCCAATGCCGAGCTTCATAAGGATCTTCTGTTCGATATCTGCGGCGAGATCCGGATTGTCCTTGAGGAACTGGCGCGCATTTTCCTTGCCCTGGCCGAGCTGATCGCCATCGTACGTGTACCACGCACCGGACTTGCGCACGATGCCGTTTTCGACGCCGAGATCGATGAGGCCACCTTCGCGAGAAATGCCTTCGCCGTAAAGGATGTCGAATTCGGCCTGCTTGAAGGGCGGAGCCATCTTGTTCTTCACGATCTTGACGCGAGTGCGGTTGCCAACCGCGTCGGTACCCTGCTTGAGGGTCTCGATTCGACGAATGTCCATGCGCACCGAAGCATAGAACTTGAGTGCTTTACCACCCGTGGTGGTTTCGGGGCTGCCGAAGAACACGCCGATCTTTTCGCGAAGCTGGTTAATGAAGATAGCGGTGGTGCCACTCGAATAGAGCGCACCGGTAAGCTTGCGAAGCGCTTGTGACATGAGGCGCGCCTGGAGGCCCACGTGAGAGTCCCCCATCTCGCCTTCGATTTCAGCCTTTGGCGTGAGTGCCGCGACGGAATCGACGACGAGGACGTCGATCGCGCCCGAGCGCACGAGCATGTCGGCGATTTCGAGAGCCTGCTCGCCGGTGTCGGGCTGCGACACGAGAAGTGCATCGATATCGACGCCGAGCTTCTTCGCATATTCCGGATCGAGGGCGTGCTCCGCATCGATGAAGGCAGCAATACCACCCGCCCGCTGCGCGTTTGCAATCGCGTGGAGCGCAACCGTGGTTTTACCGCTGGACTCCGGGCCGTAGATCTCGACAACGCGACCGCGGGGAAGACCACCGATACCGAGCGCGACGTCAAGTGCGACCGACCCCGTGGGAACGACTTCGACGGGCGGGCGTGTGTCGTCGCCAAGGCGCATAATCGAGCCTTTGCCGAACTGACGGTCAATCTGTGCGAGCGCGTTTTCGAGCGACTTATCGCGATCCTTGGCGGCAGCTGCCATGGCGGTTCCTTTCGTTTGTCACCCCGTTACGAGGTGGACTCTCGCTTGACCCTTCCAACGGTAAACGGGGGTGAGACATTTAAACCCGACCCCGGCACAGGTGTGGATGCACACGCACCGTGGAGGCCGAACAACACCATCGTAAACGAACACCTGTTCGATTTGCACGTTAATGCGCACGCGTGTTCGATTCTTGTCACGCCTTTCGCCGCCACACGCTCACGCGCGCGGACGCGCCTCGGGCGGGACCTCCCAGCGCATGTGCACAGGCACATCCATGTCATCACACAGCGCGTGCCACACTTCTTTAACGGGGTAGCCCGCCTCAATCGCCTGGTTCGGGGTTAGGTTCCCGCACGTCACAAGCGCGAATTCACGACAGTACGTATGCGCGAGTTCGGCACCAAAGACATAGGCGGCGAGCTCACGAAACTCGCTTCGCCTCACGTTGACTACCGCGCCAGCGCGTATTCGGCGCCCTGGACGCCCCGCTCAAGTTCGGCGGGAACGGTGTCGGGAATAACGATGCCCTCTTCGAGTGCCACGCGATCTGCAACTTCGCGGAGAATCACCGACATGGGGTAACCGAGAGCTTCGGTCACGGAGGCGAGCAGTTCACTCGAGGCCTCCTTTTGGCCGCGCTCGATTTCGCTCAAGTAGCCGAGCGAGACTCGCGCATCGGCCGATACCTGACGCAGAGTCTTGCCCTGGCGGCGACGCGCCTCACGCAAAACGCCGCCGAGTTCCTGGCGGAAGAGCACCATGCGAGATTCTCCCTTCCTTGTCAGTGTTCCGCGCCGCGGTACTGCCGACTCGCGGCCCAGCACGGACGCCGGGCGCGACCCCGTGGCCGTCACCCATTTTCGTTGCCTGGGAGCACCAGCTCCCGCATTCTTGTACGTATTCACGCCTGTTCAACGCACGAGGGTTCCTCGTTGTTCCGCCATCCTACGGCCTCACACGCGCTCGCTTTTCAGGTTTCCCACACCGGCCCAACGCGCCTGTTACACATTTGCGCTGGTCAGAGCCTCAATGCCGAGGGTGATCGCATCGTCCACAACACCCGCACGGATCGCCGGTCGCGAGCCCGTGAGGCGTACTTCACGCACGAATTCGCGACTTGGCGTACTCACGGCGATGTAGGCGAGCCCCTCCGGGTTGCCGTAATCGTCATTCCCGGGCCCGGCCACTCCGGTCGTCGCAAGGGCAACATCTGCCCCGTACACGCGGCGCGCGGCCCGAGCCATGCTGCTCGCGACCTCGGCGCGCACGGCTCCCTTCGCCTGCAGGTCCGCAAGGTCTAGCCCCAGAACAGACGCCTTCGCTTCGAAACTGTACGTGCACGCACCCCCCTGGACGACTCTGCTAGCGCCCGGAACATCCACGAGGCGCGCGACGAGCATCCCGCCCGTGAGCGACTCAGCCGTCGCGAGGCTCATACCCCTCTCTTCGCACATAGCAAGGAGGGCGCGGGCCGACGCCAGCTGCTCACGCGGCGCGTCCATTCTCGTTAAGCCGCTTTCTGCGCGAGTGCCTCGCGGCGCAGGCGCAGCCCGTCGTTGACATTGCGAAGCCCCGACCAGAGCGTGAGCACAAGGGCGATGGCGATAAGCGTGATGCCGATCCACCACGCGGGAGGCCACATCAGCTCAAAGGGCATGAGGCAGAAGGTGATCCCGATCGACTGCATCATCGTCTTCGCCTTGCCGCTGAAGTTTGCGGGAAGCGCGCCATACTTCAAGATCGTGAAGCGCATGACCGTAATACCGATCTCGCGCACGAGGATGAGCACTGTGATCCACCACGGCACGTACTGCCACACCGAAAGCATGATGAGCGCGGCGCCCGTCATCGCCTTGTCGGCAATCGGGTCCATGATCTTGCCAAAATCGGTAATGAGGTTCCGAGAGCGCGCGAGGTAGCCGTCGACGAAGTCCGTGACCATTGCGAGCACGAAGATCCCGGCAATGACCCACCTCATGGCGATGTCCTCGTGGTAGAGCGCGGCTACGACCACGAAGATAGGCACCATGACCATGCGCGTCATGGTGAGGACGTTCGCGATATTCCACAGCGGAACGCGCGGGGTATCGGAAGCGCTCATGGGTGTTTCCCTTCTCTTTAGCGGCGTCTTTCGCGCGTTAGCGGCCCGTGAGCTGCCAGGCGTCTTCGCCGTCGGCATCGTCGTTGTCGTAATACTCGGGACTCACCTCACGCGAGGAGTGGTCCAACGGATCATCCGAGTAGCGATCTTGGGCCGAGGAGGCGTCAGACTCCCCCGCCCCGGAACCGGAACCTGCGTGGGAAGCGTCCTGCGAGTCCTCATACAGGTCCGTGTCCTCTCCCTTGATACGCGCGATCGCGCGCGGGAGATCCTCGGGACGCACGAGCACATCGCGAGCTTTCGAGCCCTCGCTCGGCCCGACGATCTCGCGTGACTCGAGAAGGTCCATGAGGCGCCCCGCCTTGGCGAAGCCCACGCGGAGCTTGCGCTGAAGCATCGAGGTGGAGCCGAACTGCGTGGTGACGACGAGTTCGGCCGCCTGAAGCAGCACGTCGAGATCGCCGCCGATGTCATCGTCGATCTGTTTCTTCTTGGCGACCTGCTGCACGTCCTCGCGGTACTGCGGCTTCGCCTGCCCCTTCACGTAGTCGACGACTGCGTGAATCTCGGACTCGTTGACCCACGAGCCCTGCACACGCATAGCCTTCGCCTTGCCCATGGGGTGAAAAAGCGCGTCGCCCTGGCCGATGAGCTTCTCCGCGCCGGGAGTATCGAGGATGACGCGCGAATCCTGGAGGGAGCTCGTCGCGAACGCGAGGCGGGAGGGAACATTCGCTTTGATGATGCCCGTGACGACGTCGACGGAGGGTCGCTGGGTTGCGAGCACGAGATGAATGCCGGCAGCGCGCGCAAGCTGGGTGATGCGCTGGATCGATGCCTCGACGTCTCGCGGGGCGACCATCATGAGGTCGGCAAGCTCGTCAACGACCACGAGGAGGTACGGGTAGGGCGCGAGCACTCGCTCACTTCCCGGCGGGGGGCTCACCTGGCCCGCGCGCACGGCCTTATTGAAGTCGTCGATGTGCTTGAAGCCGTACTCGGCGAGATCGTCGTAGCGGTGGTCCATCTCCTTCACAACCCACTCGAGCGCCTCCGCAGCCTTCTTGGGGTTCGTGATGATGGGGGTAATGAGATGCGGGATCCCCTCGTAGATCGTCAGCTCAACGCGCTTTGGATCAACGAGCACCATGCGCACTTCCTCCGGCGTTGCACGCATGAGGATTGAGGTGATCATCGAGTTCACAAAGCTCGACTTACCGGCGCCGGTCGCGCCCGCAACAAGCAAGTGGGGCATCTTCGCGAGATTCGCAATCACGAATCCGCCTTCGACATCCTTCCCGAGCCCCATCACCATGGGGTGTTCGTTGGCGGTCGCGACACCACTACGAAGGACATCCCCGAGCGCAACAGTTTCGCGGTCCGCGTTCGGAATCTCGATACCGATCGCCTTCTTGCCGGGGATCGGCGAAATGATGCGCACATCGGCGCTCGCGACCGCGTACGCGATGTTGTTGGACAGCGCCGTGACCTTCTCGACCTTCGTGCCGGGGCCGAGCTCAACCTCGTAGCGCGTCACGGTCGGGCCGCGGGAAAAGCCCACGACCTCGGCGTTCACGCCAAACTGCTCGAACACTTCGCCGAGTGCCGCGACAACGCGATCGTTCGCTTCGGAGCGAGCTTTCGCGGGCGGGCCGGCCACGAGCATGTCGGGGCTCGGGAGCGGGTAGGCGGTCTCAACCTGGAGTTCGGGCTGCACGTGCGGCCCCTTGACACCTTCGCCCTTGGGCGGGGTCAGCTCGCGGGTCTGCTCCGCAGCGCTCACGCTCGGCACCGGCACGGTGGGGGCGTTTTCCAGGTCCGACGTTTGGCTGGCAGCCGTCGGAAACTCCTTCTTCCTGCTGTTTTCCGCTTCGAGGTAATCGTAGGGGTCAGAGCTTTTCGCGCCGGATGCGAGTGCACTGGCGGCATCTGCCTTTTTCACGAGCGGTTTCTTCTGCGAGCGCGGAAGCGTCGTCGTCTCGGCCTGCTCACTCTCGGCGCCCTGGCGATACGCGCCATCGCCTTCGTAGCCGAAGGCTTCGTGATCGACGCCGGCCTCGAGGTTCTCGGTGTCGCTTGACGACCGGCGATTTTTGCGGCGGAACAGATCGCTCATGCGCCGAGTCTTCGTTGGGCTGCCCTCGGCGTTGCCCTCGGCAGCGTGGAGAGCCTGCTGGCGTCGGCCCAAGCCGAAGGCCTCGCGCTCCGCTTCTTCACGCTCTCCCCTGCCCACGAGAGCCCCGTAGACCCCCGCGAGACGCGACCCTACTTGGCCGAGCGGCGTAGCAGTGAGCACGAGAACGGAGAACAGGGCGAGGACGACTCCGAGAGTGACGATCACCCAGTCAGGCAGGACATTCGCGAGGGGCGCCGCGACGAGATAGCCGCACACGCCGCCACCGCGCGCGAGGGCGTCAACACCATTGGACGGCGTGGGAATACGCGCGCTCACGGATGCGACCGTACAGAGCGCACACACAAGCATGAGTAGTCCCGCGAAAAGGCGTCCGTTCGCGTGAACGAGATCGGGCCTGCGGAACATCCGAAGCGACCACAGCCCTAGAAGGAGGGGAAGCAGCACGGCGATCACGCCGAACGAGCTCGCAGCGACCGTATGAATCGCGCCAAAGCCCCATTCGCGCACCTGGAACCATTCGGGAACGATGAGAATGAGCGCGAGAATGCTCAAGAAAAGAGCGAAGCCATCGCGCCGCTCTTCGTAGGCGACCTCCCAGCGCTGAATGCCGATGCCGCGAACGAAGCCGCCAACCGCGCGGGCAACGCCGAGGTACCCGACGCGCAAAGCGCGCACCGGGAGGGGAAGCGTCGAGGGATCCGTGGGCGCACCTTTCGTGCGCGACGAGCCCGAGGACGAGCCTCGGGAGGTTCCTTTCGACGCACGTGCGGGGGAAGTCGTACGTGTCGCCATACTCCACAATCTACCCGCCTAAGGGTACGAACGTCACGAGGTCAGCCCCGGCGTGTGAATCACACAGGGGGCTGACCTCGCAGCGGCATCTGCAAAAATCCGCGTCGCTAAGCCTCGACGACAACCGGGATGATCATCGGGCGGCGGCGAAGGCGCTGAGAGAGGAAACGCCCCACCACGCGGCGCATCGCCTGCTGAAGCTGATACGTGTCGTGCCCCTTCTCGTCCTCGATCGCCTTGTGCAGCGCCTTGATGACGTCGGGCTTGATGCGCTCAAACACCTCGTCATCCTCGGCGATGCCTCGCGAGTGGATCTCTGGCCCGGCAATGAGCTCGCCGGTTTCACTATTGACCACGGCGAACAGGGAAATGAAGCCCTCTTCCGCGAGGATACGGCGGTCCTTGAGATCGGCCTCGCTTACCTCGCCCACACTCGAACCGTCCACATACACGTAGCCAACTTCGACCTCGCCGGCGACGCGTGCGACGCCGTCTTTGAGGTCGACGACCGTGCCGTCCTTCGCGAGCACGATGTTCTCGCGAGGGATACCTGAGGACTGCGCGATCTTCCCGTTCGCGATGAGGTGGCGCACCTCGCCGTGCACGGGCATCACGTTCTTCGGGCGCAGAATGTTGTAGCAGTACAGCAACTCGCCCTCGCTCGCGTGCCCCGAGACGTGCACGCGCGCGTTCGCCTGGTGCACGACCTCGGCCCCGAGTTCCATGAGGCCATTCATCACGCGAAACACGTCGTTCTCATTGCCCGGGATGAGCGAGGACGCAAGAATCACGATGTCCCCCTCGCCGACTTCGACGCGGTGGTTGCGGTTCGCGATACGCCCGAGCGCGGCCATCGGCTCGCCCTGGCTGCCCGTGCACATGTACACGATCTTGTGATCCGGAATGTCGTCGGCCTTCTTGAGGTCCACGAGCGTGTTCGGGGGAACATTGAGGTAGCCCATGTCGGCAGCGATGGTCATGTTACGCACCATCGAGCGCCCCACGAACGCCACCTTGCGTCCGTGCGCGTGCGCCGAGTCGAGCACCTGCTGAACGCGGTGGACGTGGCTCGAAAAGCTCGCGACAACGATCTTCTGCTGCGCGCGCGCAAAAAGATTATCGAGCACGGGACCGATCTCGCGCTCCTTGACGGTGAAGCCGGGAACCTCGGCGTTTGTCGAGTCGACGAGGAAGAGATCCACGCCCTCTTCACCAAGGCGCGCGAAGGCACGAAGGTCCGTCAGGCGACCATCGAGCGGGAGCTGGTCCATTTTGAAGTCGCCCGTGTGGAGAACCGTGCCAGCCTCGGTACGGATCGCGACCGCGAGCGCATCGGGAATCGAGTGATTCACGGCGATGAATTCGCACTCGAACGCGCCAAACTTCTCGACATCCCCTTCCTTCACGGCGAGCGTGTACGGCTTGAGCCGATGCTCACGGAGCTTCGCCTCGACAAAGGCGAGGGTCAGCTGGCTACCGACGAGCGGGATGTCCGGCTTGAGGCGCAGAAGGTAGGGAACTGCACCGATGTGGTCTTCGTGGCCGTGCGTGAGCACGATCGCGGCAACGTCATCAAGGCGATCCTCGATCGAGCGGAAGTCCGGGAGGATTAGGTCGACGCCCGGCTGGGCCTCTTCGGGGAAGAGAACGCCGCAATCGACGATGAGAAGCCGGCCCTCATACTCGAAGACGGTCATGTTTCGGCCGACCTCGCCGAGACCGCCGAGCGGGGTCACCCGTAGTGTCTTGTTCTTCAGTTGTGGCGGGGTCCCGAGTGTCGTGGAAAAGGGTGTAGTCACAGTGTCCTAAATTCTTCAGCTGGTGTGCTGCGCGAGGACGCTCTGGTAGGCGTCTACGGCGGCGTGGATGCGCGCCGCGACCTCCGGCTCGACCGTTCCGAGCGGGGCGCGGCAGCCAGCGTGCGGAAGCACGCCGAGGTGTGTAAGGGCTTCTTTGATCGCCATCGTTCCTGGGCCCTGGTTCATGATCGCGTCAACAAAGTCGATGCGCGATGCGTGGAGCCTTTGCGCGAGCGCGAGGTCGCGCTGTTCGAGGGCGTCAAACATAAGACGGTCGAGCCGCCCCGTAAGGTGACTCGTGACCGAAACCGTACCAACGGCGCCGATCGCGAGCCACGGCAGGTTGAGCGCGTCTTCACCGGAGTAGATATCGAGGCCCGTGTCACGGATGAGCTTCGAGGCCTCGTGCATGTCCCCCTTGGCTTCCTTGAGGGCAACGATGTTCGGGTGCTGGGACAGTTCGACGGCGCTCTCGTATTCGATAGGGATGCCTGAGCGACCGGGAATGTCGTAGAGCATCGCCGGCAGGTCGACGGCGTTGACGATCTCGAGCGTGTGCGCGATCAGGCCGCGCTGCGTGGGCTTGGAGTAGTACGGGGTGGCGAGAAGGAGGCCGTCGGCATTGCCGCCCTCTTCGATCGCGCGTGCAAGCTCGACAGAGTGACGCGTATCGTTCGTGCCCGCCCCCGCGAGGAGGGTGACATCCGCGCCAACTGCCTCGCGCACGGTCGCGAGAATCGCGAGCTTTTCCTCATCGCTCGTGGTGGGCGATTCGCCCGTGGTGCCGTTCGCGACGATGAGATCGTGGCCTTCGTCGACGAGATGGCGCGCGAGGCCGGCGAGAGCCTCGTGATCGACCTTCTCGAGATCCTCAGTGAAGGGCGTGACGATAGCGACGCCGAGACGTCCAAATACCGGTGCTTCTTGACTCACGGCGCCACCCGGCCGCCCGCGTTGAACGCCTCGTAGGTGAGGGGCATCGCCTCGGTGAAGAACTCTTCGATCTTTTCGGCGACCATCTCGATCTCGCGCTGCGGGAACGACGGGAAGTGCGAGCCTTCACGCTTGGTGCGCAGCGACAGGAAGTTCATCATGCTGCGGGCATTGACGGTCACGTACATCGAACTGAACAGCGTGAGGGGCAGAACACCGCGCGCGACCTCGCGTGCAACGCCGGCCTCGAGCATCTCGAGATAAGCGGCATACGCGCTCTCGCACTGCGCCTTGTACGCCTTCGTCACGATCTCGTGCTGCTCGGGGCTGCCCTCGTAAAAGTCATAGGCGCCGGGTTTGCCCTTCTGGACGAGCTTGCGCTCGGGACCGGGCACGTAGAAAATCGGGCGCATTTGGCGGTAGCGGCCCGATTCTTCGTTATAGGACGCGATCCGGTGGCGCATGAACTCGCGGAACACGAAGATCGGCGCTTCGACGTAAAACGTGAAGCTGTTGTGCTCGAACGGCGAGCCGTGGCGGTCGCGCATGAGGTAGTTGATGAGGCCCTTGTCGCGATCGGAGGCATCAGTGCCCACGACGCTCTTGGACTTTTCCCCCTGGGTCGAGACCCGCGCGGCAAAGATGACATCGGAATCGGAAGCCTGTGACCTCACAAGGTCGACCGTGACGTCAGATCGGAACACTATTTCGCTCATATGTATCACCCTAGTTGACCAAGCAGTTCAAAAACCGAAAATCGCCGCGTGGCGCTCACCGCGCACGAAGCACGAGCTCCCCTTCGCAGGCCTCGATCGAGACATCCGCGAGCGAAGGAATCACGAGATCGGCAAGGGGGCCGACGGTCTCCGCACTCGCACTGTTGAGAACACTCACGACGAACGCCCCCGCAGCACGAGCTGAGGCGAGGCCGCCCGGCGCATCTTCGACGACGATGCACTCCGCCGCATCGACCCCGAGTCTCTGTGCCGCGAGGAGGTAGGGCTCGGGATCCGGCTTGCCATGCGTGACCTGATCGGCGGTCACGAGGGTCGTGGGGTACGGGAGCCCAAGGGGCCGGTAGCGCGCCTCGAAGAGTGGAAGCGTGCAGCTCGTCGCTATCGCCCAGCATTCGCGCGAAAGCGCAGCCTTTGCCTCTTCGAGTTCGCCGAGGAAACGCGCGGTCCCGTCGAACGCCTCGACATCGCCCGCGCTCGCAATTTCGTATCCTTCGACTTTGGTGAAAAGCTCCTCGAGCCTCTCCTCGCTGATGTCGGGCATCGCGAGGCGCAATACTCGCCTGGCCGGTTGCCCGTGATAGTGCTTTTCAAACCGCCCCGCACCCTCGTCACCGAGGAGGGTGTCCCAGCTCGCCTCGACACTTCGAGTTGAGTCGACGAGGGTCCCATCGGAATCGAGAAGGATCGCCTTCGCACGCGCGAGAGCTGTTCCCTTCGCGCACCCGTCGAGCGTCGCCGCCATGTCTGCCACGTGTCACTCCTTAGTCGAGGGTGGGGCGCCCGTCTAGTGGGCGTCGTCGAATAGGGCGTTCGCGCGTTGAAGCAACCGCGCGAACTCGCCCCTCACGAGAGTAGCGTCTGGCCGAAGTTCGGCATCCACGAGAGGGGTGGAAGCGTCGGCCTGTCGCTCGCCCGAGCTCTCGGCTTCATCGACCGTGAGGTCGCGCCCGAGCAGTCCCACTGCACGGGCCCACTCGATATCCGCAAAGCGCGGGTGCTCCTTGGAGACGTCGCGAAAGCTCGCGATCTCGGGCGCAACAGCGGAGCCTCCCGCCGCGAGGTGCGCCGCAAGTACGCCGCGAAGCAGCCGCGCGAGGAACGAACACCCCTCCGCTCGCGTCACGGGCTGCGTCGGCTGAAAGGTCGCGTCGTACTCGCCGAAGAATACCGCTTGGCCGCGCATCCACATGATTTCGCGATAGCTGCGAGCCGTCTTCTCAATGTCGCGATACGGTTCGAGGTCGAGACCGTCACGCTCGGGGGCACCAGCGAGACGGTACAGCATGATCGCGGCGTCCTCACGCGTCACATCGGCGCTCGGAAGAAACGTTCCCTCGCGGGCTGGATCGAACAGATCGTGTTTCACGAGCCACTCGATCGCGTCGGCGTAGCGCTCCGCGGGATCAGCAACGACCTGCATGCCCGGCTTCGTCGCGGTCGCGGGCCGTAGCTTGAGCGCGGCGATCCCGGCTATCCCCAAGAGCGAGGCCAGCAACGCCCGCCGCGTCGTCACGAGGCCTGCCGCTTCCGAATTCACCGCCCTCATGCCATCCACGCGAGCTCCTTCATTTTCTCGATGAGAACCCACGAGACGAGGAGATTGCCCCAACCGCTCAAATGGATACCGTCGCTACCCCTGAGCGGGGTCGGTACGATCCCCTTCTCGAGTTCGGAACGTGTTTCTGCTCGCGAGTGCAAATCAAGCGACGCGATTGGTTCGGCGCGCAGCGCCTCCTCGCTCGTCAGGAGGGCTTGCACATCCACGAAGCGGTGCCCGTAAACCTCGCGTTGGGCGGCGTTGACCGCGTGAATGGCCCTAATTTTCTCGAGAGCATCGAGATCGTTTTTCGTGACCCACTGCCCGAGAACGATGGCATCCGTCTTCGGATCACGCGCGGATGCGACGAGCCTCTCGACGTCGCTCAGCACCTGCTCACGCTGCACGATGTTGTTCTTCCCCGTCCAGATCACGTGCCGCCAATTCTCGGTGGTGGCTTTCCACGACGATGTGAAGACACCCGATGTCGCAGGGCCGCCGTCGGACTCAAAGAACCATTGGTTTTCCGGCGTTCCCGTAAGCGTGCCGCTCGCCCCGCTCGACAGCTCCCCGTGACACGTGAACGACCACATGCCGGGAACATCCGTGTCCACGCGCACATTCACTCGCCCACCCGTGTACCCCTCGGGGATATGCACCATGGGCGTGTCGAGTCCACGAAGAATCGTCGTGTGCCCCGAAAACTGTGCCCCGTACGCGAGGTTCGTGACCGGGACGGGGTTCATTGCATTCGCAACTTCCTCGTGGACGTATACCGGTCGAGGCGTGTGCTCGGCACCGAGACCGCCTTCCATCGAACTCGAACCCCACAGTGCAAGAGGCCGTTCGGGCGCGAGTGCCGCAAAGGCACGCGCGAGGGCGTGCGAGGGCGGGTTCTCGGGCATAGAGCCTCCTCGGGTGCGTGCGAGAGGTGGGCGATCAGTTCCGACGCCACTTAGCTTACAGCGAGAGGTAGTTCTCTAGCCCCACCGTGAGACCGGGATGAGAGGCCACCTCGCGCACGCCGTGGAGAACCCCGGGCATGAAGCTCACGCGATCGAATGAGTCGTGACGGATAGTGAGCTGTTCTCCCGGGTTGCCGAAGAGAATTTCCTCGTGCGCCACGAGTCCGCGCAGACGCACGGCGTGCACGTGAACGCCGTCGATGTCGGCTCCTCGCGCGCCGTGGGGGTCGCGCTCGGTCGCATCCGGGACGGGCCCGAGGCTCGCCTGTGCGCGGCCGTCAGCGATCGCGCGGGCCGTATGCAGCGCGGTTCCGGACGGCGCATCGAGTTTTTCGGGATGGTGAAGTTCGACCACCTCTGCGCTCTCATAAAACCGCGCGGCGGTGCGCGCGAAGCTCATCGCGAGCACCGCCCCGATCGCGAAGTTCGGGGCAATGAGAACCCCGGTCTCGGGGGTGTCGTCGAGGGCTGCGCGAACGTCGGCGAGCGCCGCATCATCCCAACCGGTCGCCCCCACGACCGCGTGGATACCGTGCTCGATAAGCCACAGCACGTTCGCTTTCGTCACGCTCGGAAGGGTGAAGTCGACGGCCACGTCCACGAGCGGCGCGCCATCGTCGTCGAGAAGCTGCTCGAGGGAGTCCTCGGCCGTGATTCCCCGCACGAAGTCGAGATCGGAGGCCGCCTCGAGAGCGCGGACAACCTCGCTTCCCATACGCCCGGCTGAACCAATGACTCCAACGCGAATGCTCATAACCATCCCCTCGTGTGTGTATTCGGAATCAAGTATGTCAGGCGGCGCCGGTACGGCCGACGTCGACGCGCACTCTCAGCGCCGAAGCAACCTCGGAGGCGATCTCGCGCACGCTCTCGCGCGTCACGCCGTGGAAGGCTTCGAGAGCTTCATCAACCGTTCGATACGAACCGAGAACGAGCTCAGCCGTTGCGAGCCGCGCCATGCGCGACTGCGTGTCCTCGAGGCTGAGCGCCATCGACCCCGAGATGTGCCCGAGCGTCCGCGCAAGCTCTTCTCGCTCGATCCCGTCTGTCGCGAGCCTCTGCGTCTCCTCGAGCAAAAGCTGCGCGACCTTTTCCGCATTCATGGGACGGCACGCGGCGTACAGCCCCGCAAGACCGGCATCGCGATACGCCGCTGTAAACCCGTACACCGAATAAGCAAGGCCGCGCTTCTCACGCACCTCCTGGAAGAGCCTCGAACTCATCCCACCACCGAGGATCGCCATCGCGACACTTAGAGAATGCCGCCGTTCGTCCCACGCGGGGATCGCCGGTCCGCCAAGGAAAAGGTGGGTCTGTTCGGTCTCGCGCATAAGACGCTTCGTGACGGCTCCGTGCCGCAGCGCCTCGAGTCCATCTGTGCCATCCTCGCCGCTCGGGTACGCAAAGCCCTGCTGGGCACGGCGAGGGCGCGGCGCTTGCCCGTCGCTGAGGCTCCACCCGCCTTTTGCAAGACTGTCGAGAAGCATCGTCGCGACCTCGTCGTGGTCGACGTCTCCGACTGCCGTCACCACGAGGTTGGTACTCAAGTAATGGGCGCGGTAGTGCTCCCGCACCGCCTCGACCGTGACGGCGTTGATCGTCGCGGGCGTTCCCCCTACGGGCCGCCCGAGGGCCGTTTCCTCGCCGAGCACGGAGGCGATGAGAGCCTCGTGGCCCACATCGGTCGGGTCGTCCTCCGCCATCGCGAGTTCCTCGAGAATGACCTCGCGTTCGGTCGTGAATGCTTCGCTCGTGATCGAGGCGCTCGTGACCATGTCCGCAAGGGTCGCAAGGGCCATGGGCAAGTCGACTGAGCGTACACGAGCGTAATAGCACGTGTGCTCCTTCGCGGTCACGGCATTCGATTCGCCTCCCACTTCATCGAAGGCGCGGGCAATGTCGAGGGCGCTTCTCGTGGGCGTTCCTTTAAAGAGCAGGTGCTCGAGAAAGTGAGTCGAGCCGGCGTGCTCAGGTCTCTCATCGCGCGAGCCCACCGGAAGCCAGAATCCGACGCTTGCCGAGCGAACACCGGGGTCACGTTCGGTAAGGAGCCGCACTCCCCCGGGAAGAATTGAGCGGCGCGTGAATGCGCCCTCCTGCTCGTGCAAAACCTGATCGAGGCCTGCCGAAAGGTCGAGCGAAATTGACATGTGAAAAGCGGTCCTTCTCCTAGTGGTGTGCATTACTCTATAGGCGCGGTCACTCGCGGCCGCACGATCGTTGCCCGTCTCCCGAGGAGCAGAATGTCGAATCCCACCCCAAGTTTCCAGCCGCAGGATCCGCACACGAACCAGCCCCACCAGGGGCAGCAGAGCTTCGGCCAGCAGTCATCCGGTTCGGGCACTGGAAGCATAGAGATCCCCGGTAAGGGTACCCGTACTCTCGCGAGCGTCGGTCAACGCGCTCTCGCTCGCATTATCGATGGTTTGATCGCCGGCGCCGCCGGCGGCATCATCGGCGCCATCCTCGGCGTTATCATTTTCGCCGCGGCCGCCTCGGGAAGCGAAACTGGCTCTATCCTCACATTTGGTGTGTCGTTTGTTGTCATCCTTTTGATCGCGATCATCGGTCTCGCGTACGAAACCCTCATGCTCACTTTCTACGGTGCCACCCTCGGCAAAATGGTCATGAAGATCAAGGTCGTGAGCGTCGAAACGGGAGAAAATCCGCAGCTGCTCAACGCACTTCTGCGTTTCGCCCTGCCCGGAGTGATGGGGCTTATCCCGATCGTGGGTGGGCTCGCTGCGCTCGCGTGCTGGCTCTCGCCCCTGTTCGATAGTTCGGGTCGCCAGCAAGGCTGGCACGACAAGATCGCGAAGACCGTCGTTATCGCGAATAGCTAAATAGCTCTCCCCAGCAATAGAGTGGGCGGCCAGGATTTCCTGGCCGCCCACTCTCGTCGTGCTTTGCGCGAGAGCGCGAAAGGCTACTCGGCGCCCTGCTCGGACTCGTCCGTCTTCTCAGCGTCGTCTTCGTCAGCCGCCACAGCGAGCGAGATCTTGCCGCGCGAGTCGATCTCGCGGATCTCAACCTCGAGCTTCTGGCCAACGCTCACGACGTCGTCGACGCTCTCCACGCGCTTACCGCCGTTGAGCTTACGCAACTGCGAGACGTGCAGCAGGCCGTCTTTGCCCGGGGTGAGGGAGATGAACGCGCCAAAGTCGACGACACGCACAACCGTGCCGAGGTACCGTTCGCCGACCTCGGGAACGAGCGGGTTCGCAATCGCGTTGACGGCCGCACGCGCAGCCTCAGCCGAGGGGCCGTCGGTCGCACCGATGTACACGGTGCCGTCGTCCTCGATCGTGATGTCCGCGCCCGTGTCGTCCTGAATCTGGTTGATCATCTGCCCCTTCGGACCGATGACCGCACCGATCTTGTCCACCGGGATGGTGACGGCGAGAACGCGCGGGGCGTTCGGGCTCATCTCATCGGGCTGATCGATGGCCTCTTCGAGAACCGAGAGAATGTGCAGGCGAGCTTCGCGAGCCTGCGACAGGGCGCCTGCGAGGACGGAAGCGGGGATGCCGTCAAGCTTCGTGTCGAGCTGGATAGCCGTCACGAACTCTGAGGTTCCCGCGACCTTAAAGTCCATGTCGCCGAAAGCGTCCTCTGCACCGAGGATGTCGGTGAGAGCCGCGTACTTCGTCTCGCCGTTCACGGTGTCGGAAACGAGGCCCATAGCGATACCGGCAACGGGCGCCTTGAGGGGCACACCGGCATTCAGGAGCGCGAGGGTCGAAGCGCACACGGAGCCCATCGAGGTCGAGCCGTTTGAGCCGAGAGCCTCGGATACCTGTCGAATCGCGTACGGGAACTCCTCACGGCTCGGCAGAACCGGCACGAGTGCGCGCTCGGCGAGCATGCCGTGGCCGATTTCGCGGCGCTTGGGCGAGCCCACGCGGCCCGTCTCACCGGTCGAGTAGGGCGGGAAGTTGTAGTGGTGGATGTAGCGCTTGTGATCGACAGGCGAAAGGCCGTCGATCTGCTGCTCCATCTTGAGCATGTTGAGGGTGGTGACGCCAAGAATCTGGGTCTCGCCGCGCTCGAAGATAGCCGAACCGTGCACTCGCGGCAGCACCTCGACCTCGGCCGAAAGCTGGCGGATGTCGCGAAGGCCGCGGCCGTCAATACGCACGCCCTCCGTAAGGATCTTCTCGCGCACGACCTTCTTCGTGAGCGCACGGAAGGCTCCGGTAATTTCCTTCTCGCGCTCGTCGAGCTTGTCGGCGAGTTCCTCCTTGACCTGCGCGAGCAGAGTCTCGGTGGCCTCTTCGCGTTCCTGCTTGCCCGCGATGCTCATGACCTCACGGAGGCGATCGGTCGCCGCTTCAGCGACGAGATCGTACGCATCGTCCTGGTAGTCGAGGAAGAGCGGGAACTCACGAACGGGCTTCGCAGCCTTCGCGGCGAGCTCCTTCTGGGCCTCGCACAGCGTTCGGATGTAAACCTTGGCAGCTTCGAGGCCCTGGGCGACGACCTCTTCGGTCGGCGCCACCGCTCCCTGCTCCTTGATAAGCGACCAGGCGTTGTCGGTCGCTTCGGCCTCAACCATCATGATCGCGACGTCATCTTCAACGATGCGTCCAGCGACGACCATCGAGAACACGGCCTCATCGAGCTGGCTGAAGGTCGGGAAGGCGATCCACTGGCCGCCCTCGGCATTCGGCATGAGCGCGATACGCACGCCACCGATGGGGCCCGAGAACGGCAGGCCCGAAATCTGGGTCGAGGCCGAGGCGCCGTTGATGCCAACGACGTCATAGGCATCGTCGGGGTTCACAGCCATAACCGTGAGAACAACCTGGACCTCGTTGCGCAGGCCCTTGACGAAGGCGGGGCGCAGCGGGCGGTCGGTCAGGCGGGCTGCGAGGATCGCGTCGGTACCCGGGCGGCCCTCGCGGCGGAAGAAGGAGCCGGGGATGCGGCCCGCGGCGTACATGCGCTCTTCGACGTCAACAGTCAGCGGGAAGAAGTCGAACTGCTCCTTCGGCTGATTGGAGACAGCGGTTGCGCTGAACACCATCGTGTCGTCGTCGAGGTAGACGGCGACGGCACCCGCGGCCTGCTTTGCGAGGCGGCCGGTTTCAAAGCGCACTTCGCGCTTGCCGTACGAGCCGTTGTCGATCGTGGCGATCGTTGAATGAATGTTGTGGCCTTCCATGGTCACTGTCACTCTCTTTCTGTGGTGAACAAGAGTTTTCTTTGCGTGGGGCCGGCCATCGCCAGTCGCGTATCCCGCCTGCGCGGAAGACGTCACTGCCGAGGACCGATCCCCCTCTCATCATTGTTGCAAGGAAAACTCGATGGATGGTAAAACGCCGCCCACCCGGCGGGTGAGCGGCGGAATAAAGTCAGCGGCGCAGACCGAGACGCTGAATCAGCGAACGGTAACGCTCAATGTCGACCGACTGCAGGTACTGCAGAAGGCGCTTGCGGCGACCAACGAGGAGAAGCAGCCCACGACGGGTGTGGTGATCGTGCTTGTGATCCTTGAGGTGCTCGGTGAGGTAGTTGATGCGATGCGACAGAAGCGCAATCTGCACCTCGGGCGAGCCGGTGTCACCCTCGCTCAGACCGTATTCCTTAATGATCTCCTGCTTGACGGAGGAATCGTAAGCCACTGGCTCTCCTATCACCTTGTTGCACGGCGCACCGGGGCCTGTTCTCCCGAGCACTTAGAATCCGTGGCCGATTAAGCACGGCCTTCCAAGGCTAGCAGCAGCGTTAGGCGCGCGGGTCGCCATGGGCGGCAAGAGTGCTGCGAGTCACGGCCACATCGCGGTGCATCTGCTCGACCAGGGCCTCGATGCCATCGAAGGCAAGCGTCGGCCTGAGCCGCTCCACAAACTCCACTTTCGCTTGCCGATCGTAGAGCTCGTACTCGTGCGAGCCGAGCACGTACGTCTCCACGATCCGGTAAGCAGGGCCCTCTTCGAACGTCGGGTTCGTGCCCACGGAAATGGTCGCGGGAACTCGCTCGAGGAATCGGTCGCCGTCAAGCACCGAAAAGTAGCCCGCGTACACCCCGTCGATCGGGACGGCACCACTCGGGTGGGCACTGAAGTTTGCCGTGGGAAATCCCAGTTCCCGCCCACGCTTAAAACCATGGCGTACCGTATCGCGCACCGAGTGCCACCGGCCGAGCATGCGCGCAGCACCGGACATATCACCCGCAAGCAAACTCTTCCGAACGAGAGTCGAGGAGATGCGCTCGCGCCCTCCCGACTCCGCCTCGGTATCCGCATCGAGCTCCTCGACACTCACGACCTGGAAGCCGTACTTCTCGCCGAGTTCGACCATCGTGTGAAAGTCACCTTCGTTACGGCGTCCGAATCGCGAGTCCTTCCCGAGCACAACGGCACGCGCACGAAGGAGGTCAACAAGGTACTCGCGCACGAACTCCTCAGCACGCAGCTGCGCAAACTCGAGCGTGAAGTGGACATCGAGCAGGTCTTCGACACCCGCTTCGCACACGAGGGCATTTCGATCGTCGTATCCCGTGATCAGCATCGGCTCTTCGCTACCGGTCATGACGTGGCGGGGATGCGGATGGAAAGTGAGGGCGCGCGGCGCAAGGTCGTGAGCACTCGCGTACGACACGAGCGAGTCGATGACTCGACGATGACCACGGTGCACGCCGTCAAAGTTCCCGATCGTCACCACGCCCGGCGCGAGTTCACGCGGAACCTCATGAGGGTCGCGCCACACGCGCGAGGAGGTCACTTCGTTCACGGCAAGCTTTCGTGGGGGGGGGATCGAACACATGCCACCTTAACCGATGAACAGCGAGGAGGCTTCGCGGGCGGGGTCGGTAACGTCACTCATGACACACCTCGCATACTTCCTTGCATCTTAAATCTGTCGCGCGCATTCGCTACAGTGAACGTAGTCCCCTCTCTACGTGTGAAGGATCGAGCGCATGTCAACCACCCCCGTGACACACACTCCCGCTTCCAAGAAGCACGGTCGAACAGTACTTCTCGTTCTCACGGCTTTGGCTGTCGTCATCGCACTCGTCGCGACCGGCGGCTCGTTCGCGTACGCAAAGCAATTTGAGGGCAAGGCCCTGCCCGGCACCACGATTGCCGGAGTCGATGTCGCTGGAAAAACGACCGAGCAAATTCGCACAATCGTCCAGAAAGAAACCACCGGCGTCACTGTCACCGTCGACGCCAACGGCGAGCGCACAACCGTTCCCCTCGAGGAGATCGGTGGGCGCATCGACGTCGATAAGACTGTCGAGAAAGCCCTTTCACGTGAGTCGAGCATCCCGTCGGTTGTGAGCGCTGCCCTGAGCGGCACGCACTCCATCACGCCCGTTGTCACCGTCGACGAGGAGAAAGCCCGCGCTTACGCCGAGTCCCTCGTTCCCGACAACGAAGTCGAGCCCGTCGATGCGCAAATCGTCCAGGACGACGAGACCAAGGAGTTCTCCGTCGTTGAATCGAAGGCAGGCAAGGGCGTCGATCCCGCCAACTTCGTCAAGGACGTGAAGAAACACGCGCCCGAGCTCAAAGACTTCACCGTGACGCAAGAGTTCACGACCATCGAGCCACAGCTCAACACCGAAGCCGCACAGGCCACGCTCGACAAGCTCGAAACCATGCTCAAGAGCTCCCTGGTCGTGACGGGCCCCGAGAACAAAACCTTCGAGGTCAAGCGCAAGGACCGCCTACGTTTCGTGTCGATCACCCCGAACGACAAGGGCGACAACTTCGAGATCAGCATCGATCAAGAAAAAGTCGACACGTACGTCGGGAAGATCGCCGACAAGGTTGCCACGACGAAGAAGGACGGCATCGTCGAAGTCGCCGAGGACGGCTCACGCACCGAGGTCTCCCCCGGCAAGGACGGCGTCAAGGTCACGAATCAAAAGGACATCACCGAGAAGCTGACCCACGCGCTCTCCGCGGGTGAGAACCTCGATATCGCCATGATCACCGAGGTCGAGAAGGCCGAGGTCAAGGAAAAGAAGGTTGAGAAGGCGCCCGTGGACCCGGAAAAGGTTCCCAGCGAGCTTCCCTCCTACGCTCCCGCCGAGGCCCACAACGGCGAGAAGTGGATCGATATCAACCTCGCGAACAAGACCGTGACCGCCTACGTGGGCGACAAGGCCGTGTGGGGCCCCGTCTCCGTCGTGGATGGCGGCAAGGGCACCGAAACGCCCACGGGTGAGTACGAGATCTGGCACCGTACCGAGGTGCAGAACATGGGCTGCACGCCGCGATACGACTACTGCACGAAGGGCGTCAAGTACAACCAGTTCTTCCACAAGGGGTACGCACTCCACTCGGCACCGTGGCGCTCGAGCTTTGGCTACTCCGGCTCGCACGGTTGCGTGAACATGCGTGTGAAGGACGCCAAGTGGCTGTTCGAGTGGGCAAGCCTCGGAACGAAGGTTGTCTCGCACCGCTGACAGCGGGGAACCTGCGCGCTTTAGAGGCGCGGTACAACGCTCGCGCTCTTGAGGAGGCCTCTTTTGGGGGCCGGTTCGACGATTGCCACGAGCTCACCCGTGGGCGGCACGATCGCGGCCGCCGGGTAGGTTTCGGGTTCCGACGCTTGAGGAGCCTCAATCCATTGCCCATATCTGAGCGCCGCAGCTTCGCGCTCGCTCACGGGCAGCAAAGGCAAAAACGACAGGGCCGCTTCGCCCAGCGGCGTGAGGTGCAATCCTCCCGAGGGGTCCTCTGCCGCGCGCGGCGCATCGCGCTCGGGAATTCGCTGGGCGTTGTCCACGGTGAAGTCGCCCACGCGCGTGCGCCGTAAAGCGGTGAGGTGCCCGCCTACTCCGAGGGCAGCGCCGAGGTCGCGTGCAAGCGCACGGATGTAGGTGCCGGAGCTGCAGTCCACGACGCAATCCACGTCGAGGAAGTCTCCTGCCATGCGGAGATCACGAATCTCGAAGCGCTCCACGCGAATGGGGCGCGCGGCAAGTTCGACCTCCTCTCCCCCGCGCACGCGGGCGTAGGAGCGCACGCCGCCCACCTTGATTGCGCTCACGGCGCTCGGGACTTGCTCGATATCTCCCGTAAGGTCACCGATGGCGCTCTCGAGCCTGCTACGATCCTCCTTCAGCGCACGCAGCTCATGCGCGGGGGCAACGTCGCCAAGCCGCTCACCTTCCGCATCGTCCGTGACGGTCGCATGCCCGAGTCGAATCGTCGCTTCATAGGTCTTATCGAGTCCCACGGCATAGGTGAGCAGCTTTGTGCCGTGCCCTACGCCGAGAAGGAGGAGGCCCGTCGCGGCGGGGTCAAGCGTGCCCGCGTGGCCGACCTTGCGCGTATTGAGGTGGTAGCGCACGCGTGCGACAACGTCGTGGCTCGTCAGCCCCGCCGGCTTATCGAGGAGGAGGAAACCGTGAGGCCCCTCCCCCGCGCGTTTTTTACTCATCGTCCTCGTCGTCGTCCACGAGATGCTCGCCGGGGACGCGGTAGGGATCGGCGTCGCCCGCGAACTGCTTGCCGGCACGTTCGCGTTCAAGCTCGCTATCGCGGTGGTGTGCTTCGACGAGAAGATCCTCGATCGTTTTCGATGTTTCCGGGATCGTGTCCTCGAAGAACTCGAGAGACGGAGTGAGGCGCGCGGTGATGCCGCGCCCCACAGCGCTCCGCAGCATGCCCTTCGCGGCCTTGAGAGCGGCAGCGGTCCCGGCTCGCTCCTCGTCGCTTCCATAAACGGTGTAGAAAATCGAGGCGTGCTGGCCATCGCCGGTGAGGCGAACATCGGTGACCGTCACGAAACCGAGCCGCGGATCCTTGACTTTTTCATCGAGCGTGCGGGCCACGATCTTTTTAATCTGATCGGCGAGGCGCCGTACGCGGGGATTGTCGTTCATGGGTCTCTCCTTGAGTAATCGGAAGTTCCGACGCGCTATGCCTTGCGCGCAAGCGCGATGTCGCGGTCGATCGACGCATCGACCCGGTGCCTAAAGTTGCTGTCCTCCCCCACGCTCGTAAGCCCGTGCTCTTCGAGGATAGCGCGCACGTCATCCGCGGGAGTCGTGTGACGATTGTAGGCCAGCGCCACGGAGCCGCCGCGGGCGAGAACACGAGTCCACGCAGGCAGGGCGTTTCGCAAGAGATCAAGCGGTGAGCGGCTGAGGTGCGCGCCCACCTTCGCACCGTGCTGCACGCCGTAAGGGAGGTCGGCGACGATCACATCGACGCTGCGGGCTTTGAGGAAGTGATCGAGTCCGGTCGAATCCGCCGTGTAGAACTCGAGGCTCTGGCTGCGCCCCGCGCGCTGATCGCTCTTCGAGCGGGCGAGCTCAGCATGAAAGTGCCGCCCGAGTGCCTTCTTATTGATAGTGAGCTTCGTGTGCGACGTCGTGTGCTTGAGTCGATTCTCGCGCATCCACGTTGTGAGGAACGCGCGGTAGAGTTCAGCGTCCTTCTTGTCGAGGTCGACGCCCACGGGGCTCAGTCCCCACATGAGCGCCTGGTTGAGCGTGGTTCCGCGGCCGGCGACTGGATCGAGGACGCGCAACGTTCCCTCGCGCAGCGCCTGCGCTTTGCCTGCGGCATGCGCCGCGAGGTGCACAAGAAGCGCCGTGAACTGCTCATTTGTTTTCCCCTGATACTTGAGAGTCGTGAGCAGGGTACTCGGGTAGCGCTCAACGTCCGGAAGCGGAATCGGCTGGAGCAAGGGAAGCGTCGGACTTTCATCCACGTACGTGCGATCCGCCGTTGGGGCGGGCATGCGCCCGACCTCCTCGAAAGCCGCAAACACGTGCGGGCTGTAGGCGAGGGCGAACGCGAGCTCGCGCTGGACTTCGGGGCGTTCCCACGCTTCATCGTCGATGTCGAGGGCGAGGAAATCGAGGCCCGCCTCGCGCACGTCGCTCGTGCCCGTGAGCACGCCGGGAGCACCATCGTTGAGGACGAACGCAAGTTCGGCTGCAGCGAGACGCGGAGCTTCCAACCCGTACACCCTGTTCGCGCTCGGTGCGATGAGGACATTGACACGCATGTTCTCTCCGTTCATCGTCATGTGCCGCAGCATGCGGGGCAACGGCGGCGAAACGGGCGGCGCCCCGGCCTCAACCGAAGCGCCGCCCGCGTGTTATCACCGAAAGGCGATTAGTCCTTCTTCTTTTCGCGCGGCTTCTCGACCATTTCGTAGGTCGTGATGAGGTCGCCTTCCTGGACGTCGTTGAAGCTGCCCAGGTTGATACCGCACTCGTAGCCCTCGCGGACCTCGGTCACGTCGTCCTTGAAGCGACGCAGACCGGCGATCTCGAGGCCCTCCGTGATCACGACGCCCTGGCGCGTGATGCGAGCCTTCGAGCCGCGGTTGATCGTGCCAGACATGACGAGCGAACCCGCGATGTTGCCGAACTTCGAGGAGCGGAAGATCTCGCGAATTTCCGCGCTGCCCGTGTCCTTCTCTTCGTACTCGGGCTTGAGCATGCCGAGAAGGGCGTTCTCGATGTCCTCGATCGCGCGGTAGATGACCGAGTAGTACTTGATCTCGACACCTTCACGCTCGGCGTACTCGGCGTTCTGGCCTTCGGCACGCACGTTGAAACCGATGATGACGGCATCCGAGGCAACGGCGAGGTTGATGTTGTTCATCGTGATCGCACCAACGCCGCGATCGATGATGCGAAGCTGCACGTCCTCGCTCACGTCGATGCCGAGCAGCGCCTCTTCGAGGGCTTCGACCGAACCGGAGGCATCGCCCTTGAGGATGAGGTTGAGGGTCTCGATCTTGCCCTCTTCCATTGCCGCCTTGAGATCCTCGAGGCTCATGCGCTTGCGGCGCTTCGACAGCTGCGCGGCGCGCTGAGCTGCCTCGCGCTTCTCGGCGATCTGGCGTGCCATGCGCTCGTCGGCGGCAACGATGAACGAGTCACCGGCGCCGGGAACGGAGCTGAGGCCGAGCACCTGAACGGGTCGCGATGGGCCTGCTTCTTCGAGCTGGTTGCCGTTCTCGTCGATCATGGCGCGCACGCGGCCATGGCCGGTGCCACACACGATCGCATCGCCGACACGCAGGGTTCCCTGCTCGACGAGCACGGTCGCGACGGGGCCGCGGCCACGGTCGAGGCTCGCCTCGATCGCCACACCACGGGCATCCTTGTTCGGGTTTGCCTTGAGTTCGAGGGCAGCATCCGCGGTAAGCAGGACGGCCTCGAGAAGGTCATCGATGTGGAGGTTTTCGCGCGCCGAGACATCGACGAACATCGTGTCGCCGCCGTATTCCTCAGCCACGAGGTTGTACTCGGTGAGCTGGGCACGGATCTTGTCGGGGTTCGCGGACTCCTTATCGATCTTGTTGACGGCCACCACGACGGGCACGTCTGCGGCCTGCGCGTGGTTGAGCGCCTCGATCGTCTGCGGCATCACGCCGTCGTCAGCGGCAACCACGAGGATCGCGATGTCCGTGACTTTGGCGCCGCGGGCACGCATAGCGGTGAACGCCTCGTGACCGGGGGTATCGATGAACGTGATGGGGCGCATTTCGCCTTCGTGCTCCACCTGCACCTGGTAGGCACCGATGTGCTGGGTGATGCCGCCGGCTTCACCCTGGCCCACGTTCGCGCGTCGGATCGCATCGAGAAGGCGGGTCTTACCGTGGTCGACGTGACCCATGACGGTGACAACGGGCGAGCGAGGCTCGAGGTCCTCTTCCGTCTCCTCGGCAAGTTCGCCTTCGAGGTCGATGTCGAACTGCTCGAGAAGCTCGCGCTCCTCGTCCTCGGGAGAAACGATTTGAATCTTGTAACCGAGTTCCTCGCCGAGAAGCTGGAACGTGTCTTCGTCGAGCGACTGGGTTGCCGTCGCCATCTCACCCATCGCAAACAGCACGGTGATGAGCGAGGCGGGGTTGACGTCAATGCGCTCGGCGAAGTCGCTCAGGGTCGCACCGCGGCGCAAGCGGATGACGGTATTGCCGTCACCGCGCGGGATCTGCACGCCGCCCGGTGCGGGAGCCTGCATCTGCTCGAATTCCTGGCGCTTTGCGCGCTTCGACTTCCTGCTCTTGGCTGGTTTGCCGCCACGCCCAAAGGCGCCCTGGGTGCCACCACGGCGACCGCCGCGACCACCACCACCGGGGCGACCACCCGGACGACCGGGAGCGCCACCGGGGCCACCCGGACCGCCGCCGAAGCCACCGCGGCCACGGCCACCGCGACCTCCGCGGCCACCGTTGCCGCCTGCGGGACGACCTTGGCTCTCGGCCTGCGGCGAGTGCGCAGGCATCATGTTCGGGTTGGGGCGGGGCCCGCGGTTAGACGGACGTGCGTTGCCGCGGCCCTCGCGCGAGGGTCGCGAATCTCCGTCGCGACGCTGCGGGCGCGGACCACCCTGCGACTCGCCGCCGGGGCGAGGGCCTGGACGACCGCCGGGACGCGGCATGCCCTGGGAGGAGGCAAACGGGTTGTTGCCGGGGCGACCACCCGGACGCGGCATCCCCTGCGAGGACGCAAACGGGTTATTGCCGGGACGAGCGCCACCGGGGCGCGGGCCGGGGCGGTTAGCGCCGGGCTTGGGAGCGCCACCGGGCCTCGGTGCGGGGGCGGCATCGGCCTTGGGCTTGGCCCCTGGCTTGGGGGCGCCGGGTTTCGGCGCGTTCGAGCGTGCACCGGGTTTGGGTGCTGCACCGGGCTTTGCCGCGGGCGCATCGGTGCTGGCCTTCGGCTTCGGCGCGGGGCTCTCGGCCTCCGCCTTCGGTGCCGGCTTCGGCTCCGCCTTGGTAGCGCTCGGTTCCGCAGCCTTCTTCGGGGCCGGCTTGCGGGGCGCGGGCTTCTTGGCGGCGCCCTTCGATTCCGACGCCTCCTCGCCCTTCTTCTTTCCTGCGTTCGGGAACGCGGCACGCACACGGCGGGCCACGGGCGCCTCGATTGTCGAGGACGCACTGGTCACGAATTCGCCCATGTCATTGAGCTTCGCGAGGACTTCTTTACTTGGCATTCCCAGCTCTTTGGCGAGCTCGTGGACGCGAAGTTTAGCCACAATTCTCCTGTCTCGGCCGCGCCGAGCAGGCGCGGTCCACTAGTTCCTGAGGGTGCTCATTTTCGAGTACTCATCGGATGTCCATTGGTGTTATCCCGCTTCCAAATGTGGTTCGGCACCCCGTGTGGGGTGAGTCATCGCCTCACGCGCCCTCTCGAGAGTTCCCTCCCGTTCAAGTGCCGCGACGTCTACCGGCGCCCGGAAGGAGCGCTGGAAACCGCCGCGTGTGAGAGCGAAAGCAATGCATGCGAGGTCCGGATGAACCCAGGCACCGCGCCCGTGGGCACTCGCGCTCGGGTCAACAGCGAGGCTGAGGGATGTTCCCTGTTCCTCCCGGACCACGCGGATCATCGCGTGGCGTTCGCCGGTTTCCCGGCAACCCACGCACGTGCGAGACGGTCGATGTGCCGCGCGAGAGGGCCGACGTGAGCGCGAGCTCTGTGCGGCGTGATTCTCGGTGATGGCGACAACTTCCCTCTCGAATACGAATGATCAGCCCTTCTAGTCTACCCCCGGCTGGCAAAACGTAGACGAATTGCCGGAGATGCCGTGCGCACTATCACGTGGGCCGCCGGGGTTCAGCGACCGCCTCTCAGTCCTCCTGGCCCTCGGTGCGAATGTCGATTCGCCAACCCGTGAGCTTCGCGGCG
Organism: Dermabacter jinjuensis; assembly: GCF_902381725.1. GTDB lineage: Bacteria > Actinomycetota > Actinomycetes > Actinomycetales > Dermabacteraceae > Dermabacter > Dermabacter hominis. The sequence goes on from NZ_LR698963.1 coordinate 99,555, forward strand.
AGGCGCGCGTTCTGCCCTTCCTTGCCGATCGCGAGCGAAAGCTGATTGTCTGGCACAACCGCGCGCACCTGTCGATTAACTTCGTCGGTCACGACGACAGAGGCGACGCGCGCAGGGCTGAGTGCATTACCCACGTACGTCGCGGGGTTGTCGTCAAAGTCGACGATGTCGATCTTCTCCCCCTCGAGTTCGTTCATGACCGAGCGCACGCGCGCACCCATGGGACCGATGCACGCCCCCTTCGCATTGACGCCAGCGACGTTCGCGCGAACCGCCATTTTCGTGCGGTGCCCCGACTCCCGTGCGAGCGAAACGATCTCCACGGTGCCGTCGGCGATCTCGGGAACTTCAAGCTCGAAAAGGCGGCGCACGAAGTTCGGGTGGGTGCGCGAAAGCGTAATCGAGGGTCCCTTCGGGCCACGTCGCGCATCGACAACGTAGGCGCGGATGCGCTTGCCGTGCGGGTAGCTCTCGCCTGGTACCTGCTCGTGCGGGGGAAGGAGGCCTTCGACGTTGCCGAGGTCAACCTGAACCATTCGGGAGTCACGCCCCTGCTGAATGACGCCAGAGACGATGTCATCAGCGCGGCCCGCAAACTCGCCGAGAACAGCCTCGTCTTCGAGCGCGCGAATACGCTGGAAAATCACCTGACGCGCGATCGAAGCAGCAACGCGGCCAAAGCCCTCGGGCGTGTCATCCCACTCTTCAACCTCGCCATCGACATCAACATCGCGAGCAATGACGGTCACCACACCCGTCTTTGAGTCGATCTCCACACGCGCCTCGCGCGCGGGGTGCGGCGTGTGCTGGTAGGCGGCAAGAAGGGCACTCTCGATCGCCTCGAGGAGAACCTCCATGCTGATCTCGCGTTCGCGTTCGAGCGCGCGAAGCGCTCCCATATCGATATCCATTGCGTGCTCCTTATGATCTGTTCTTCAATTATGTGCGGTGGCTGTCCGGGACTAACGAAACTCGAGATGAACCTCGGCCCGGGCGACGTCGGACACGTGCATCCGGTGCGGTCCCGGCGGCACCTTGCCTGCCGGCGCCGCCTTCGCGGCCTTCTTCGGAACGTGCGGCGGTTTCTGCACGTCAAACACGAGCTGTTCGCCCTCAACGTCCTCGAGGCGGCCAAGAAAGGTGCGCCCCGAGGTGTCTTCAACGTCGAGAAGGCGGGTGCGGGCGCGCTTAAAGTGGCGAATTTCGGTCAGGGGCCGAAACACACCCGGGGTCGTGACCTCGAGCGTCGAAGGCCCTTCCCCTATAAGCGACGTATCAGCGTCGAGGAGGTCAGAAAGCTCGCGCGACACGTCGGTGAGGGTATCGAGATCGGCGCTCCCGATTTCATCTTCGGGAAGATCGACGACGACGTCGAGAAGGGTTGCGGCCCCTCGTGTCTTGACGGTGAGATGCTCGACAACGAGTCCGTGCCCCTCGACGATGGGCGCGAAGGCCTTCGAGAGTGTTTCAACCTGACCGGCCTGAGCGGAGGTGGCGTTCTTCTCCATGGGGCTCCTTTCGCGCGCTCGTCCGTACCCAATAGAGTGGGACACCGAGATCATAATGTGCTGAACATGGTGGCACATCCGGGAACGAGGAGCCGCATGAGGCACGTAACAAAAGGCCTGGCCAGGCGTGGGTTTCTCGCGGGAATCCTCGCGGCGCCGCTACTGGCGAGCTGCACGGGGCCCACGCGCATCGCGATCGGCCAGCGCGAAACCTACACACCCCCACCCCCGGGAATAGACGAGATCTACCGCACGGAACTCCTCACGTCTGTGACGGACCTCGCGGGCATTCTCGAGACCGCCCGCCCGCACGAAGATTTCCCGTCGTTCCTGACGTCTGCGCTCGCGATCCACCAGCGAGCACTCCGCACGGGCGCCGAACAGGAGAAAATCGCCTCGGCTGAGGCGAATCGCACCGAAAAGGGGGGATCCGCCCACGAGAGCGCAGCTGTCGGCACGCAGGCCCCCGTCGAGCGCGCCATGCTCGACGCGGCACGCGGCCTCGCGGCCCTGCGCGACCTCTACGCCCACGCGACCATTCAGGTCTCGGGAGACTTCGCGGATCTGTGCGCCGCGGGGAGCGCATGGGCCGAGTGGGCCGCTCTGCGGCTTACCCGCGTCGCGAAAGCTGCCGCCGTCGCGGGCGTCAGTGCGCCCAAGCCCTTTACGGATATAGAACCCAGTCGCGAGGTCCCCGCGATTGACCCACCCGAAGCGGCTGAGACTCACCTCATTGAGACCCCCCTCGAGCGAGCGCAGACCGACGAAAACTTCGCGGCCTACGCCCTCGAGGTCGCAGCCACTCGCGTCAAAGCTGATCAGCGTGAGGCGTACCTCAAGGCGGCTAACGTCCACGCCTCACACGCTGAGACGTTCGGCGAGGTCGCCGAACGCCTTGGGCTGCCCCTGGTTGCTCGCGAGGCGGGGTACGCCCTGCCTCGCCCGCTCGATGCGGAAGGGGCCGCGAACCTACGCCTCAAAGTCACCTCTCGCACGCTCACCAATGCGGTCGAACTCGCGGGGCTGGCACCCTTGAGCGAACGCGCGCCGTTCCTCACGGCAGCCCTCGAGAGCGCAAAGGCACTCGAGGCGCTGCGCGAAACCCTCCCCCCGTTCCCGGGGATCGACGAGGGCGAGAGCTAAACCACCGGCGCCCTAGGCGCGAAGCTCGGCGAGGATCTCCGCGAGAGCCGCCTCGACGGGAACTTCGCGGCTCGCCCCACTGCGGCGATCGCGTACTTCGACAACGCCCTTCTCGAGCCCGCGACCCACGACGACAGTTGTGGGCAGACCGAGCAGTTCGGCGTCCTTAAATTTCACGCCGGGTGAGACCTTCGGGCGATCGTCGTACAGCACGTCAAAGCCCTCGGCCTCGAGCGCGGCGGCGATCTCCTCGGCCTTCTCGAAGACCTCCTGGTTTTTTCCGGTCGCGAGAATGTGAACGTCGAGCGGCGCAACCGCACGCGGCCAGGCGAGGCCCTTCTCGTCGTGATTGGTCTCGGCGATCGCGGCGACGGCGCGAGTCACGCCGATACCGTAGGAGCCCATCGTCACGACCTGCTGCTTGCCGTTCTCGTCAAGAACTTTGAGGCCAAGAGCTTCGGCGTACTTGCGACCGAGTTGGAAGATGTGTCCCATCTCCATGCCGCGCGTCAGGGTGAGCGGACCCGAACCGTCCGGGGAAGGATCGCCGTCGCGAACCTCGGCAACCTCGGCGAAACCATCGGCCACGAAGTCGCGGCCGGCGACAACCCCAAGCGCATGCGCGCCCTCGCGGTTCGCGCCCGTGACCCAGCTCGTGCCATCCACGGCGCGCGGGTCGAGCAGGAGTCGATAGCCGTTGGCCTCAAGGCCCCATCCCTGCGGCCCGATGTAGCCCTTCTTCACGTTCGGGTACTTAGCGAAGTCCTCGTCAGTGAAGGGACGCACCTCGTTCGGGGCAAGGGCCGTCTCGAGGCGCTTCTCATCCGCCTGGCGATCTCCCGGAATCATGACGAGAAGCGGGGACTCTTCGCCTTCGGGAGTCTTTTCGACATACACGAGTGCCTTGAGGGTATCGGCCGCCTCCCACGCGCGAGAGTCCTCGCGCGGGGCGTTCTCGTTGAGGAATGAGACGAGAGCGTCGATCGTCGTGACGCCTGGTGTCTCGATCTCGCGTGCGACGGGGAGGGCTGCGATGGCGTCTGCATCGAGGGGCTCTCCGGCGACCGTCGTCACGGCCTCAACATTCGCGGCGTAGCCCGCGGGGCTGAGCGCAAACGTATCTTCGCCCACCGGTGTCGGGTGGAGGAATTCTTCGGAGCGGGAGCCGCCCATCGCTCCCGCATCCGCCTGAGCAATGACGATCTCAAGGCCGAGGCGAGCGAAGACCCGCTGGTAGGCCCCGCGCATAATCATGTAGGAACGCTCGAGTCCTTCGTCGTCGATGTCGAAGCTGTAGGCGTCCTTCATGATGAACTCGCGAACGCGCAGCAGGCCCGCACGCGGGCGCGCTTCGTCGCGGTACTTGGTTTGCACCTGATAGAGCGAAATGGGCAGGTCCTTGTACGACGTGAAGAGGTCTTTCACCGCGAGGGTAAACATTTCCTCGTGAGTGGGGCCGAGGAGCATATCGGCACCCTTGCGATCCGTGAGCCTAAAGAGGTTGTCGCCGTACTCGCTCCAGCGGTTCGTTTCCTCGTAGGGCTCGCGCGGCAAAAGCGCGGGAAAGAGAATCTCATGGCTGCCGGCGGCATCCATTTCTTCACGCACGATCGTCTCGACCTTGCGCAGGACCTTGAGCCCAAGGGGAAGCCACGTGTAGATTCCCGGGGCCGTGCGGCGAATATAGCCGGCACGGACGAGAAGCTTGTGACTCGCGAACTCGGCTTCGGCCGGGTCCTCTCGAAGCGTGCGAATGAAGCTCGATGACATGCGAAGCATGGGGCGTTGTCCTCCTGGCAACAGGGGTTTCGAGGTGAATTCCTCAGGCCCTCACAGTCTAGTGGGCGCACCGCACGCACCCCACAAAATCCCAGGGCTGAGCGCGTATCGTGGAGTGTCACTCGTCACCACGGGAAGGATGACATGTCTGAGCCGCTCACGCTCTCGGGTATCGCGCCGTCGCCCTCGATGGCATATTTGCGCGCCCTCATCGGCGAAGGCGAGTCGATTCGCGAAGAGATCGAAGGCGACCCGGATCGCCTTATGCAGGTCGTACGCGAGAAGCTCGAGGGGTTCATGATGCCGTACGAATTCGGCCTCAAGGAGATCCTGACGAAGATCGAGATCCTTTCGGGCGAATGGGATGTGACGACCCCGCACAACCCCATCGAGCACGTAAAAACGCGCGTGAAATCGATGGATTCGCTGCTCGGCAAGCTCGTGCGCACGCAGTGCCCACCCGATCTCGACGAGATCCGCAACCGCATCCGCGACATCGGCGGCGTACGCATCACATGCAGCTACGTCCAGGACTGCTACCTCGTTGCCCACGCGCTTGCCTCCCAGCCCGACATCACTCTTCTCGAAGAGAAGGACTACATCGCGAACGTCAAGCCGAGCGGTTACCGCTCTCTTCACCTCATTCTCGAGGTTCCCGTGTTTCTCTCGACCCGCACGATCGATGTACCGATCGAGGTACAGATCCGCACGATTGCCATGGACTTTTGGGCGAGCGCCGAACACGAGCTCAAGTACAAGTATCAAGGCGAACTGCCTGCCGAGATGCGCGAAAAACTCATCGAGATCGCCGCGACTGCCGCGAGCCTCGATGAGCAGATGGGGATCGTGCGCGATCAGATCGAGGGGCCGCCTCTTCCGGGACGCGCAAGCGCCTAGAACAGCACGGTGGCGAGTGCGCCAATCGGCCTGAAGCCCGCACGCTCGTAGGCGCGTCTCGCGCGAACGTTGAAAGAGTTCACGTAGAGGGTGACGCGGGGTGCGTGGTCGCGACGAATGAGCTCTGCTGTGCCCCGCATGAAGGGCGCTGCGAGCCCTTGGCCGCGGTACGCGGGATCAATCCACACGCCGTGTACTTGGGCAACCCCGCCAAAGAGCGCACCGAGATCGGCCTTAAACACAATCCGCTCACCATCGCGCGCGATATACGTCCGACGCTCGCGCAGCAGATACTCGACCCGGTTGCGGTAGCCGCGCCCGCCATCCCCGCGGCAGGGATCCGTGCCCACCTCCTCGCGAAACATCGCGACGGCAGCGGGAAACACCCGGTCCAGGTCGCGGGTGTCAGCCGCCACCACGCCCGTGGAGGGGAGGTCCGACGGTTGCCCGGCGCAATACTCCAGAAGAGGCTGACTCTCGCGCACTTCGCGCTCAGGCGGAAGGCCCTCGCGCATAACCTCCCACATGTGCATCGCGATGCTGCGTTCCGCCACGATCGACGAGTAACGCGTCGAGAGCGCGAGAGCGTGCCGCGATAAGCGCTCGACAGCGTCGAAAGAATCGGGAGCGAGAACGCTAGCGCTCACGCCATGCCACAGAATTCCCCGGATCTCGCTGCCGCGCGTGAGCACCGCAAACTCGGAGCCGCTGCGACCAACCGCCGCAAGTTCCTCGAACCGAGCGGAGGCGAGCGTGCTCACGTGCGCTTCGCTCTGCATCGCTTCACGAGCAGGACCGAGCCACTGCCCTTGCAGGGGGCTGATGTCTGCGGGGCGCCTGCGCCACAGATTCGACAGGACACTCACCTGAAAAGGGTCACCGGCTTCACGATATCGGCGTAGATCAACAGGATGCTCATGAGAATGAAGGCGATCGCGATGACATTCGTGACGGGCAGCATGCGCGAGGCATCGACGGGTCCGGGATCCGCCTTCCCTCGCAACTTGGCGAGGCGCCGCCGCGCCGCCTCGTACAGCGCCGCTGCGACGTGGCCGCCATCCAGCGGCATGAGCGGCACAAGGTTGAAGACGAAAAGCGCCATGTTGAGCGAGCCGAGCATCGACAGGAACGTCCACGTTTTCTCCTTGAGGGAGAATCCGGGCGAGTCCTGCGACACGATCTCGCCGGCGAGCCTGCTCACGCCCACGACCCCCATCGGGCCATTCGGATCGCGTTCTTCGCTGCTCAACACTGCCTTGCCGATTTCCCACACGCGCACGGGAAGGGTCACGACGACTTTGCCGGTCCCCACGAATTGGTCCCATACGGCACCGGGAACCTCCGTCAGAGGCCGCGGGGTGAGCTCCTGTGTGCCGGTCACACCGAGAAAACCGGCCTCACGGGTCGCGTAGGAACCGTCGGCATTCTTAACCGGCTTACCCGAGTCGTCGCGTGCGACGACCGTGTTCGCGACTGGAGTTGCCGTCACGGTCATTGCTTTACCGTCGCGCAGGAGAGCGATCTCGACTTCGTCGTCAGGGTGCTTCCTAATCACCGTGCTCATCTCGTGAAAGTTCGCGACTCGAGTCCCGTCGACCGAGGTGATCACGTCCCCGGGTTTGATCCCCGCGGCGAAGGCGGGGGCTTCGGGCATGCCCTCGCACGACACATCTGCGGGTGCATTTGCGGGCACGACACATTGCGAGACGGCAGCGACCTTCGCCGTCACGTTCGGCAGACCGAAGCCGCTCAGGACGATCGCGGTGAGGACGATCGCGATCAGGAGATTCATCGTGGGGCCGCCGAGCATAACGACGAGTTTCTTCGGCACGCTCAACGCGACAAAGGTGCGGTGACGATCCTCAGCCGAGTACTGGCTCGAGTCCCACTGCTTGGCCTCCTCGCTCATCTGCTGAAAGAACCCCGTCGAATCCTCACGGATGACGCCTGGATCCTCTCCCTTGTGAGGCGGGAACATGCCGATCATGCGGATATAACCGCCAAGCGGAATCGCCTTGATCCCGTATTCGGTCTCCCCTTTCACGCGCGAGAACAGCGTGGGACCGAAACCGATCATGTACTGGGTCACGCGCACGCCGAAGCGCTTCGCGGGAACGAGATGGCCGATCTCGTGAAGGGCGATCGAGAGCCCGAGCCCGACAACCATCAAGAGGACGCCGAGCGCGTAGAAAAGGGGCATCACGGAACGGAAGCCATCACGTCGGCAACGTGATCGAGGTACACATCCACGACGGCCTCCTGGTAGCCCTCGGCGCCTTTACGTGCGCGGAACGCTGCTCGACGCACATCATCGACGCTCATCGCGAAGCCGTCCGTGAAATAGGCGTGGAGCTGATCGCACAGGGCATCGACGTCTTCGCGATCGTAAGCCCGTTCGCCCTGGCCAGCGGGGCGGAAACGCTCGCCCGCGGGCCGGGAGAGGCGCTCCTGGAGAACCTCCGCGCGCTCCGTGAGCGCCGCGATCCACGCCTCTTCACCATCGCGCTCGATTGCTTCATCACGGTACTGGAGCGCAAACGCATCCGAGAGGCGATCAAGGGCCTCGTCGACGGCGAGCATGTCGTAGCCGCCACGCTCGGTTGAAAACTTCGCGGTGATCACATCGGCTGGTTGGAAGGAGCCGTCGCGGCCCTCGTACGCGGCACGCGCGCGCAACAGGAAGTCATCGACCTCCTCGACGTTGTAGCCAAAGGTGAAACGTCCGGCACGCTTAAAAGCCGTACTCATCTACTTGCTCCCTCCCTCGACGGGGATGCTCACGCGACATAACCGGGGCGCTCAATAGATCGCCCTTGCACCACTGTAATGCTTGGATACGCGAAAGGCCGGCAAGCGTCGGCCCCGAAATCACGCGCCGGTACCGCGCGCGATTTCCTCAACCCTCGCCACGCGAGCCTCACGGTCCTCGCGGCGCGCATCAGTTTCCACGACGGTCGCGGCAAGCTGCCCGCACGCACCGTCAATATCGCTACCGCGCGTATCCCGAATCGTCGCGGAAATTCCGTGTTCACGCAGTGTTTCCACGAACGTGCGCTCCACCCACGGATCCGAGGCCGTCCACTTCGACCCCTTGACCGGGTTGAGCGGGATTGGATTGACGTGCACCCAGTGGGCGCCCCCGCGCGCGATGAGACGCTTGGCGAGGAGCTCCGCACGCTCGGCCTGGTCATTGATATCGCGAATGAGTGCGTACTCGATCGACACGCGTCTACCGGTCGCCTCGAAGTACTCCCACGCCGCATCAAGAATGTCGTCGACGTCGAAGCGTTGATTGATGGGAACGAGCTCGTTGCGAAGCTCGTCGTCGGGCGCGTGGAGCGACACGGCGAGCGTCACGGGAATCTCTTCCTTGATGAGCTTTCGCACGGCAGGAGCGAGCCCCACGGTCGACACGGTGATGTGCCGCGCTCCCATCCCAAACCCCTCGGGCGCGGGGGCGTTGAGCCTCTGGCACGTCGTTGCGACGGCACGGTAGTTCGCGAGCGGCTCCCCCATGCCCATAAAGACGATGTTCGTGACGCGGCCTTCACCACCGGGGATCTCGCCACGCGAAAGCAGAAGGTTCGCGATGCGCACTTGCTCGAGGATCTCCGCTGCGGAAAGGTTCCTCGTGAGGCCCATCTGGCCGGTCGCACAAAACGGGCAGTTCATACCGCAACCGGCCTCGGAGGAAATGCACAGCGTTACGCGATTCGAATAGCGCATGAGGACCGACTCGACGAGCGAGCCGTCGAACAGGCGCCACAGGAACTTTTGGGTCATGCCCTGATCTGCGCTCTGCTGCGAGACCTTTGTGAGGAGCGTTGGGAAGAACCGCTCCACGAGGGCTAAACGGTCCCCCTTCGGGAGGTCGGTCATGTCGTCAGGATCGGTCGTGAAATGCTCAAAATAGTGATTCGACAGCTGCTTTGCGCGAAAGGCGGGAAGCCCCATGTCCTTCACGGCTTCGGCGCGCTCGTCGAGAGTGAGATCCGCGAGATGCGCGGGCGGCTTCCCCCGGCGGGTCGGCCGCAACTGAAGCTGACCGGGGGCGAGCCTTACGGGCTCCCCCTTGACGACCTCGCGCGAAAGATCCTTCGCAACATCGAGCTTGGGCGTGGGATTCTCAACCACTGATGGCCTCCACAATCGCGAGAAGAATGTACACGGTCGGGGCGGTGAGAAGCATCGAATCGAGGCGGTCCATCATGCCGCCGTGCCCCGGAAGCAGCTGCCCCATGTCTTTAATGCGCAGGTCGCGCTTGAGCAGAGACTCACTCAAGTCCCCGATGGTGGACACGACCACCATGACCGCGCCGAACGCGAGACCCCACCCGAAGCCAATGTCGGGAAGCCACACGTGACCGATGAGGCCCGCAGCGGCGATACCACCCACGAGGGAGCCCGCAAAGCCTTCCCACGACTTCTTCGGGCTGATGCTCGGAGCCATGGGATGCTTGCCAAACAGGACCCCTACGGCGTAGCCGCACGTGTCGTTCATGATGGGAACCACGAGGGCAAACATGACCTTGTTCGCGCCGTTCGGCTGCGCCATGAGGAGGATCGTGAAGCTCGCCATAAACGGCACCCACAAAAGCGCGAAGATGCCCGCTACCGTGTCCCGCAGCGCCATGAGGCCCGTCGCCTCCGTCGTGCGCCACATGATGAGCACAATTGCTCCCACGATCGTGGACACGAGAAGCCCCGAGGCGCCGTACTGCCACGCCGACACCACCACGCCAACGCTCGCGACAAGCAGCGGGATCGAGGGAACTCGCAGGCGCGCACCCTCGAGGGCGTTCGCGACCTCGAGGGTCGCGATGACGACCGCGATGGCAACCACGGGCGTGAATAGAGCTGGGAGCACATATATGCACCCGTACAAAAGCGCCACGAGAGCAAGCCCGACGGCGATCGCGGCGGGAAGGTTCCGCCCGGCTCGGGGCGTGCGCGCATGTGTCGCAGCGGGCAGCTCGGAAACCTCGGCGACGAGCCGCTCTTCGCTCGCGAGCGCCTCGGAGGCCGCAAGCGGAACCTCGGGCGAAGTGCTTTCCGATACGGCAACGGCCGTGCCCGGCTCATTGCCAGGCACGGCGCGTCGACGACCGTGGCGTGTATTCACGAACGATGAGGGAAAGGCCGCTCAGACGGTGAGCAGCTCTTCTTCTTTCGCTTCGAGTGCGACATCCACCTGCTCGGTGTACTTCTTCGTGAGAGCCTCGAGCTCCTTCTCAGCGCGAGTGCCCTCGTCCTCGCCGATCTCCTTGTCCTTCACGAGCTTCTCGATGGCCTTCTTCGCGTGTGCGCGCGAGCCGCGGATCGCGATACGGCCATCCTCGGCCTTGGTCTTGGCAAGCTTCGTGTAGTCCTTGCGGCGCTCTTCGGTCAGCGCGGGCAGAACAATGCGCAGGTTGTCGCCATTGTTCGTGGGGTTCACGCCAAGATCCGATTCGCGAAGCGCCTCTTCGATCTGGGCCATCGCGCCCTTGTCGTAAGGCGTCACAATCACGGTACGGGCCTCGGGGAACTGGAACGCCGCGAGCTGATTGAGCGGCGTCGGGGTGCCGTAGTAGTCAGCGGTGAGGCCATGGAACATCGCAGCACTTGCGCGCCCCGTGCGGATCGCGGTGAACTCCTCCTTCGTCACCTCGACCGACTTTGCCATCTTCTCGCCGGCTTCTTTAAGGATGCTTCCGGTGTCCTCGCTCATGCCTCTCGGTTCCTTCCGATTAATTAAACATCTCGCCTGGTAAGGCTATCTTAGTCGCCCGTAACGACGGTGCCGATGCGGTCGCCGCACATCGCCTTCGTGATGTTGCCGGGCGCATCAAGACCGAAGACCATCATCTGCTGTTTGTTGTCCATACACAGGCTAAACGCGGTCGAATCAACGACGCGCAGCCCCTTGCTCAGCGCCTCCCTATACGTGAGGTGCTCGAGCTTGGTCGCGTTCGGGTCCGTCTTCGGGTCAGCCGTGTACACGCCGTCCACGCCGTTCTTCGCCATGAGCACTTCGTGGCAGCCGATCTCGAGCGCTCGCTGCACGGCAACAGTATCGGTCGAGAAGTACGGCATGCCCGCGCCCGCGCCGAAGATCACGACACGGCCCTTTTCAAGGTGGCGCACGGCGCGAAGTGGGAGGTAGGGCTCGGCGACCTGCCCCATCGTAATAGCGGTCTGCACGCGCGTGGACGTGCCGGCCTGCTCGAGGAAGTCCTGAAGTGCAAGGCAGTTCATGACGGTGCCGAGCATCCCCATGTAGTCGGCGCGACGGCGATCCATGCCTCGCTGGCTCAGTTCAGCACCGCGGAAGAAGTTGCCGCCACCCACGACAATCGCGCATTCAACGCCCGCGGCAACCCCCGCGGAAATCTCCCGAGCGATGCGCGAGACCACATCGGGATCGACGCCCACGCGGCCTCCACCGAAGGCTTCACCAGAGAGTTTGAGGAGCACGCGGCGCGAGCCCTCTTTCGGTTCAATGACGGGAATCGACGACGTGATGGGATCGGGGTCGGTACTCATCAACATTCCTTCCGAGTGCAGGTTCTCGGGGCCACAGTCTACCGGCCCGGCAACGCCCGCCCCTGTGGGGAAGGTCCTCGTGTGAGAAGCTCGAAAAGAAGCGAGGGCCCGCACCCGTGGGTGCGAGCCCTCGCGTTCACGCTTTGGCAAGCGTCGGAAATCAGTTACCCACGCGGAAGCGCACGAAACCGGTCACCGTGCCACCAGCGGCCTCGACAACCTTGCCGACGCTCTGCTTCGGGTCCTTGGCGAAGGGCTGATCGAGAAGAACGTTCTCCTTGAAGAAGCCGTTCATGCGGCCTTCAACGATCTTGGGGAGAGCCTTCTCAGGCTTGCCCTCGTTCTTCGCGGTCTCCTCGGCGATACGGCGCTCGTTCTCAACCACATCCGCGGGAACGTCCTCGCGGGTGAGGTAGAGAGGCGAGTAGGCCGCGATGTGCATCGCCACGTCACGTGCAACCTCGGCGCCGGCCTTGTCGGTCGCGACGAGCACGCCAACCTGCGGCGGGAGGTCCTTGTTGGTGCGGTGCATGTAGTTCGTGACGACCTCGCCCTGGACGCGGCCGATGCGGCGAACGAGGATCTTCTCGCCCATGGTCGCGCCAGCGTTCGTGAGGGCCTCACCGAAGGAAGTCTCAGCGAGTTCCTCGGGGGTCGTGGCGCCCGACTCGACGGCGGCCGCAACGGCCTCGTCACCGAGAGCGATGAACTTGGCGTTCTTCGCAACGAAGTCGGTCTCCGAGTTGATCTCCACGAGCGTGCCAAGCTGGCCGCCCTCGACGTCGCGGACATCGGCGGCGATGAGGCCCTCCGATGCGGCGCGACCCTCGCGCTTCGCGATGCCCTTGAGGCCCTTGACGCGGATGATTTCGACGGCCTTCTCGTGGTCGCCGTTCGCCTCGTCGAGAGCCTTCTTGACGTCGAGCATGCCCGCGCCGGTCTTCTCGCGAATGTCCTTGATGTCTGCTGCCGTGTAGTTAGCCATTATCTGTCTCCTCTAAATGGTTGTGGGAGCGAACAGGTGATAGTCGAAAAATCAGGCTTCTTCGGAGGTTGCTTCGGCAGCCTTGTCCTCAGCAGCGGGAGCCTCGGTGACCTCCTCGGCCTTGCCGGCCTCTTCCTGCTGAACCTCGGACTGCTTGAGCAGCTCCTGTTCCCACTCGGCGAGCGGCTCGGCGTCAACGGCCGACACGTTCTTCTCGCCCTGGGTCTGCTTGGCGTGGCGCTCCTGGAGGCCGGCGGCAGCGGCATCGGCGATGACGCGGGTCAGGAGGGTCACGGCGCGGATCGCGTCGTCGTTGCCCGGGATCGGGTACTGCACTTCGTCCGGATCGGCGTTGGTGTCGAGGATTGCCACGACCGGAATGCCGAGCTTGGTGGCTTCGTCAACGGCGAGGTGTTCCTTCTTGGTGTCCACGATCCACACGGCCGAGGGAGCCTTGCTCATGTCGCGGATGCCGCCGAGGGTTTTTTCGAGCTTTTCCTTCTCACGGCGCATCATGAGAAGTTCCTTCTTGGTCCACTGCGAACCGGCGACGTCCTCGAAGTCGATCTGCTCGAGTTCCTTGAGGCGGTCGACGCGACCGGAGACAGTCTGAAGGTTGGTCAGCATGCCGCCGAGCCAGCGCTGGTTCACGTAGGGCATGCCCACGCGCGTGGCCTGCTCCTGGATCGACTCCTGAGCCTGCTTCTTCGTGCCGACGAAGAGAATCGTGCCGCCGTGGGCAACGGTCTCCTTGACGAAGTCGAAGGCCTGATCGATGTAGGTGAGCGACTGCTGAAGGTCAATGATGTAGATGCCGTTGCGCTCGGTGAGGATGAAACGCTTCATCTTCGGGTTCCAACGGCGGGTCTGGTGTCCAAAGTGGACGCCGCTCTCGAGGAGCTGGCGGAGTGTCACAACTGCCATGGTCGTAACTACCTTTCTGGGCCCTGGGCTCGCCCGCCTCACTCACACCCGCGGGGCGTGGGCTCGGTGGGGTTCTTGCGCAAAGCCTGTTCTCGTTTTTTACGGGCCGACGGTTGCCGGCTCGCCCTAGCGCCCTGCGTTCGTGCCGCCACTTCCCTCGTGGGAGGATCGTGGAACGAAGGCACGCGCGCGTGCATGGGCGCGCGAAGTCACCCGCGCATGCGAGTGCTACGGCAACTCTAATACAGCGAAGCTGACTCGCGCACGGATCCGAGCAGACGTGTGAGCGAGTCCGCGCCTCACGCTGCACACCTTTTATCATCCACAGTCACGCGGGGTGGTCTTGTCGGGGATTCTCGGGCGCGATGTGCTTACTCCATGCACATGTCTACGAGGCTCGGCGCCCGCATCCTTCTCGCACTCGCACTCCTCATCGGTGCCGGAGTTGTGGCGCTCCCGCCCGCGCACGGTGACGATCAACCACCCGACTCCCTCGAGCACGCCGTCGCAGTCGTGAACCGGGCAAGGCTCGCTTCTCTCGCCGTTTTTGCGCCTACCGCTCAGGCGCCTGCCCCGCCGACCATAGATTCGCACGAGCACGAAGGGGCGTGGGCCTGGCCCATCGGCCCCGACCATGACGTTGTGCGGTTTTTCGAGGCGCCCGTCCACGCATACGGTCCCGGTCACCGCGGCATCGATATCGTCGGAAGCACCCTCGTGGTGCACGCCGTTGAGAGCGGCACAGTGACCTTCGCGGGAACGGTCGCGGGCAAACCCGTCGTGGCGATCCTCCATGACAGCGGGCTGACCTCCACGTACGAACCGGTCCTCGCTTCGGTCGCGAAGGGGGACGCGGTGAGCAGAGGGCAAGTGATCGGGGTTATCGAGCAACCGTCGGAACACGCCCATTGCGAGGCGGGATGCGTGCACCTCGGGGCCAAGCGAGGCAAGCAATACCTGGATCCGCTGCCGTTGCTCGAGGGGCGGGGGCCGAGTGTGCTCCTGCCTCCCCACTCGAGTTGAGCGAGCTCAGCGCGGCTCATCCATTGCTGGCTAGGCTCGCGGGTGTGCGTGCCTAACGGCGTCTTTGAGACGCTCGGCGGAGACGTGCGTGTAAATTTGCGTGGTTTGAAGAGAGGAATGGCCAAGCAGGTCCTGGACGCTGCGCAAATCCGCGCCGCCCTCCATGAGGTGCGTTGCCGCGCTGTGGCGCCACGTGTGCGGTGAGATGTGCCCCTCGAGACCTCCCTCGCGGGCTGCACGATTGACGATCGTGCGCACGGCGCGATCGTTGAGGCGACCTCCACGCGCGCCGAGGAACAGCGCTTGCGAATCTTCACGCATGAGGTGCGGCCTCCCGAGCTGCTCCCACCTGTCGAGCGCCTCGAGGGCCGGGACACCGAGCGGAACGACGCGCTCTTTATTTCCTTTACCGATCACGCGCAGCGTGCGATTGACGCGATCCACGCTGCGGCGGTTGAGGGCGCACAGCTCGGAGACGCGAAGCCCGCACGAGTACAGCACTTCGAGAACGGCCGCGTCCCGAACGCGCAGAGGGTCCGCCTCGGGGCCCCCCTCGGGCCCGACGCTTGCCTCGTGCGCGGCGTTTTCTGCCTCTTCGAGGATGCTGCGCGCCTGGTCTGCGCTAATGACGTGCGGAAGTGCGCGACCACGTTTGGGCGCGCGCAGGCGCCTACCGGGATCGAGGTCGGTAAGCCCCGTATCGCACATCCACGCCGTGAACGTGCGCGCAGCCGCGGCGGCACGCGCGAGCGTCGTTGGGCTGTGGCCGGCGTCGGCTCGTGCGGCAAGCCACGCGCGCAGGTCCTGGATCGTCAGGTCCCGCGCCTTGCGTTCCGCATCGTCGCCGCCGTCGCGCTTCACCTTCTCGCACGTGAATTCGAGCAGCGAAACCGCATCGGAAAGATAGGCGCGAACCGTGTGGTCGCTGCGTGCGCGCTCATAGCGAAGGTGCCGCTCATAGCGCACGAGCAGCTCCTCGTCACCGGAGGCAACGAGGAGCTCTCGCCCGTCATTAGGCGTGCGCGACTCACTCGTGGGACTCATCCCTCCAGTGTGTCACGTGGCTTCCCTCGCACGGGGGCGCGACTCGATGCTCAGACTTCGTCGCCTGCAGTGATCGCGGACGCCTCTTCCTGCTGGTTCGCGTGAGGCGTTGTCACACGCGTGAGGAGTCCGTGGCCACTTACGAGAATGATCATCGAGAGGACAACCGCACCGGCGGCAAACCAGTAGGGGCCGCCTGCGCCAAGCGCATCGGAAATCGCCCCCGAGACCGCGGGGGCGATTGCTCCGCCGAGGAAGCGCACGCCCGAATAGGTCGAGCTTGCAATGTTGCGCGGAAGGTCGGTCGCTTCCATCACGGCTTCGGTGAGGGCCGTATTGAGAATGCCGAGGAAGAGGCCCGCGACGACGACGGCAGTGACGAGCAGCGCAAGACGCTGGGCACCGAGCGCCATGGTGACGAGGCACGCCGCGAGAAGCGCGAGCGTCACCGACAGCACGGGGATGAGCCCGAATCGGCGCGTCAATTTCGGGGCTGCGAGCACCGAGGTGACCGCAAGAGCAAGGCCCCATCCGAAGAACACAAGGCCGAGTTCGTGCGCACCGAACTCGATTCCCGCGGCGTGCGCGGCAGCCTCGAGCGGATAAGGCGAGTACGCGAGGAGAGTAAAGAATCCGAAGTTGTAGCAGAGGGCAGCGGCGCTGAGAAGAAGAAGCGGCGGGCGACTCAGTGCGGCGAAGCCAGCCCCAAGCGAAGCCTTCCGTGGTGCGGCAGCTGGTTTCGGCAAAAGAACGACGATCGCGACAAGGCCGATCGCCATGAGGGCAGCGGTTCCGAAAAACGGCATGCGCCACGAGATCGAGCCGAGGGCGCCGCCGGCGAGCGGCCCCACGGCCATGCCCACGCCAAGCGCAGCCTCGTAAAGGATGATGGCCTGACCGGAGCCGCCCGAGGCAGCCCCGACGATCGCCGCGAGAGCTGTGGAAATGAACAGGGCGTTGCCGAGCCCCCAGCCGGCACGGAAGCCGATGATCGCGTCGACGCTACCCGCTGTTCCCGCGAGCGCTGCGAACAGCACGATGAGGATGAGTCCCGTGATGAGGGTGCGTTTCACGCCGAGCCTGCTCGAGATGAACCCGCTGAAGAACATCGCGATCGAGGTGACGATCAGGTAGCTCGTAAACAGGAGCATCGTTTGCGAGGGACTTGCATGAAGCTCACGACTGATCGCCGGAAGAATCGGGTCAACGAGCCCGATCCCCATGAACGACACCATGCATGCGAAGGCAATCGCCCACACGGCTACCGGCTGGTGAAGGATGGACGGCGTGTTTTCGGGTTCGGGAGCCGCGGGGCTATCTCCTGGCGGCGTCGTCGATTCTGCGACCTCGGGGGCGGCAACGGACATTCGAATGGAACTCCAATCTGACAGTGCTGTGGGCGCCTGAGCGCGCCCGTGCGTGCGGTTAGCGTTGGGGGCGCGCGAGCGCGTCGGCTAAGTCGCCGAGGAGGGCCGCCGCGTGTTCGAGCGTGTGGAGATCCTCGGGCGCTAAGGCGGTGAGCGCGGGTCGCACGGATGCGGCAGAGGCCGCACGGGAACGGTCGAGCTCGGCACTGCCCGCCTCGGTGAGCGTGATGACGCTGGCACGGGCATCGCGCTCATCGGAACGCCGTTGGACGAGGTTATCGGCCGCGAGACGGTTGACGATCCCGGTCATCGTTGGTTGCGATACGGACTCGCGCGCCGCGAGTTCGCCGACGCGCAGCGGTCCACCGTGGCGCAAGTTCGCGAGCACGCGCACCGAGATGAGTGAGCGCGCGCCACCCGCATTGCGGCCGGCGGTCCGACTAAACCGGAGAGCATTCGCGACCAGTTCGTTCGCGAGTTCGTCGAGATTGCTGCGCGGACCTTCAACGGCCTGATTCCCGGATTCCCCCATTTGCATAGCTTGACTATATAGCTTCCCTAAGTATTGCCTCAACCTCGTGTCCGTAAGATCAACCACACGCCGCCGTCATTAAGCGGCCCCCGAAGCAACGCGACGCACCCTGCCGCGGCTCACCTGCACGAGCCCGAGAAGCTCGATTCGCGTGAGGCTTGCCGCCACCTGTTCGGGATCGAGGGCACACAGGGACGCGAGCTCTCCAACGCCAATCGGGGAAAACCGCGGGATGCCGTCAAACACCAGGCGATCCACGGGACCGAGAAGGTCGACGTCAAGTGGGAGGGTGCCGGGCGAGCCGGAATTCTCCGTAGACCCGACGGTTGCCGAAAACCCCGCTCCCCCCGAGATCATGAGCTCGACGTCCTCAACCCGCGAGACAAGCTGCGCACCCCGCTCGGCGATCAACCGATGGCACCCGCTACTTTCTGCCGAGGTTACGGGGCCGGGAACAGCACCAACGGGGAGAGACAGCGAATCGGCGTGCGCGGCGGTCGACAGAGCTCCTGAGCGCCACGCAGCCTCGATCACGATCGTGGCGTCGCTTGCCGCGGCAATGAGCCGGTTGCGCGACAGAAACCTCCACCTGGTCGGCCGCGTACCGATGGGCGCCTCAGAAAAAAGCCCACCTTCATTCCTCACACGGGTAAGGAGCGCCGCGTTTGCGCGCGGGTAGTAATCGTCGAGGCCACCCGCGAGGAATGCGGCGGTCCCGCCCCCTCCCCCCTTGAGGCTCCGCGCCGCGAGCGCTCCAGCGTGGGCCGCGGCATCGATCCCGAGCGCGCCACCCGAGACCACCCGCACTCCTCGTTCCGCGAGCGCCGCGGCGAAGTCGTGGGCAACGCCAGTGCCGTAACGCGTCGCTCCACGCGAACCCACGAGGGCAACGGAGCGCATAGAGTCTGCGTTCTCGCCAGCGTGACCGCCGGCGCACCACAGGGCGAACGGCGCGTTAATCGCGAGCCGCGAGAGTCCCGCGGGCCACCCTGCTTCGCCGGGCCGGATGAGCCTGATGCCGTGCTCGCTCGAGTGCTCGAGAACGTATCGCGCTTCGCTCGCTCGAGCCTCCCACGCAGCTTTAGCCTTTTCGGCAGCGCTTCGCGCGTCGCGGATTCTCATGGATTCATGCGCGGCGGTCACGTGAAGCCGCCCAGCCTCTGGATCGTGGGCGGCTTCCTCGAGGGCCACCGCAATCTCGCGGATAGAGCCGTCGAGCGCCAGGGCAAGTGCATCGACGGGCCCGCGCGAAAGCCACAGGTACCGTGCGGCGGCATCCGTCGCTTCAGCGAGGGCGCTCCACACCGCTCGCGCCTCGAGGTCAGCACGCGAAGCACATGGCTCGAGAGGAACGGAGTCGGCATCCCAAAAACGCGCCACCTCGCTCCCGCTTCTCGGCTCGATCACGACGCATCCTCCCCTCGAAGCTCGAGAGCCGTCGCGACGTGGGCGCTCGTCGGCCGAGCCTTCCCCTCAAGGTCGGCGAGGGTCCACGCGACACGCCGCACGCGGTCGCGGCCCCGCATCGTGAGGCGACCGCGCTCCACTGCACGCACCAAGATCGCGTCGTCGGTGCGCTCCAATGGCATCTCTTGATCGAGAAACCGGCCGCTCACCTGGGCATTGACGAGATAACCGCTGCCGTCGAGGCGTCGATGCTGAGTCTCGCGCGCCGCACACACGCGCTCTCGAATGTGCGCGCTCGATTCTTCTCTCGTCGACCCGCTGAGGGAACGCACGGGCGCAAGCGTGATCCGAAGGTCGATGCGGTCGACGATCGGCCCCGATAGACGCGCCATGTAGCGGCGGCGCTGAAGCGACGTGCACCGGCACCGGTCGCCTCGCGCATCGGCATGGCCGCACGGACACGGATTGGCGGCGAGGATCAGTTGAAACGCCGCGGGGTAGGTCGCCACGCCGCGAGTGCGGTGGAGAGACACCTCCCCCGTCTCGAGCACCTCCCGAAGCGACTCAAGAACCTTGGGCGCGAACTCAGGCGCTTCGTCAAAGAAAAGCACTCCCCCGTGAGCGCGAGAGACAGCGCCGGGACTCGCAAGGTTACTGCCGCCGCCGATGATCGACGCGACGCTCGAGGTGTGGTGCGGAGCGATAAAGGGTGCCTCGCTCACAAGTCCCTTCGACGCATCGAACTCCCCGGCAATCGAAGCGATCGCGCTGAGCTCGAGAGCACGCTCCGGCTCAAGCGGAGGAAGGATGCTTGGAAGGCGCGAGGCAATCATGCTTTTGCCCGCGCCGGGCGGCCCGAGAAGGAGCATGTGATGACCTCCCGCGGCGGCGATCTCCGCCGCCTCGCGCCCGAGTTTTTGCCCCTTGACGTCAAGAAAATCAGGCTGTTCGCGCACGGTGGTCGGCGGTTCGCCTGGGCCCTCTTCCTCCTCGAGGTCAAAAAGCCCACGTCGACTCCACACGGCCTTTCCCCCGAATGCGTTAAGGACCTCGCCGAGATGGCACGCAGAGTGCACGTCGATGCCGGGCACGAGGCGCGCTTCGTCAGCGTTAGCCTCGGCGACGACGACCCGACGCACCCCGCTTTTAGCGGCTGCCCGCACTGCGGGGAGAATCCCGGGCACGGGCCTGAGACTCCCCTCGAGCGCAAGTTCAGCGATGAAGAGCGTGTTCTCAAGGTGTCCCGGCGGGAGGACCCCCTTCGCAGCGAGGGTCGCGACGGCGATCGGGAGATCGAACCCGGAGCCACTCTTTTTCATCCACGCGGGCGAGAGGTTTACGGTAACTTTCTTCTCCCCAACGGCATGGCCCGCGTTGGCGCACGCACTCTTGACGCGCTCGCGGGCCTGGAGGGTCGAGGAGTCCGGGAGCCCCACGATCACGAAAGCGGGAAGCCCCCTGCTGATTTCGCATTCAACCTCAACAATTCGCCCCTCGAGCCCCCACAGGCTCATGCCGAGCACGCGCGCGACGCTCATGAGCCCACTGCCTTGAGGTGTGTGACGTCGACGTGCCCGCCGGGCATGACGAAGACACCGAAAGCATCGAGACGCACACCAGAGTGCTGCGGGCTTCGCTCGAGAAAATATGCGCCGATCATCGTGCGAAGCTTGCGTACCTTGCGGGAATCGACCGCTTCTACCGCCGAGCCCATCACGAGGCTGCGCCGCGTTTTGACCTCGATGAACACGAGCGTGTCGCCGTCGAGCGCGACGATGTCGATTTCGCCGTGGCGCGTGCTGAAGTTCCGCTCGAGGATCTCGTAACCCGCGCGCGTGAGGATGTCTGCGGCGATGTCCTCGCCGAGGTTGCCAAGTTTTTTGGTGGAGAGGGTGTCGGCACCGCGAGTGTCGACTTCTGTCGTGATCGTCATGCCTCACACGATGCCGAAACTACGCATCGGTGTCAGTCGAGCAACGACCAATTGTGGATGGGTGCGCCCTGTGAGGCGCGAACCACCGACTACGGCATGGCTAGAGATCGAACTCGGGCTTCTCAAGCTCTTCAACGTTGACGTCCTTGAACGTCAACACGCGAACGGAACGCACGAATCGCGACGTTCGGTGCACGTCCCACACCCACGCATCGGCAAGGTTCAACTCGTAGAACACTTCGCCACCCGCATGCTGAACATGCACGTCAACCTGGTTCGCGAGGTAGAGCCTACGCTCCGTTTCGATGCGGTACGCATACGTTCCCACGACGTCGCGGTATTCGCGATAGAGCTGAAGCTCCATGTCGGCCTCGTAGGCATCGAGATCATGCACGTTCAAAGCGCCCTCCCTCACGTCGTGGCTCTCATGGTTGTTCGCAGCGGCGTGCCACCCGCGATTGTCAAGATTACAGTGGCAGATCGAATCCCGGCTGTTCAGCCGGCACGAGCTTCCAACTCGCGCGATGCTCGGCGTGGATCCCGAGCTTTGCGATCGCCTCGCGGTGCGCCTTGGACCCGTAGCCTTTGTTGCCGGCCCACCCGTACCCGGGGGCTTCGGTGTCGAGCGCACCCATGTGGCGATCTCGCGCAACCTTCGCGAGAATGCTCGCCGCGGCCACTGATACGCACGTCTGATCAGCCTTGACGACCACCTCGAGCGGGCACTCGAGCGGCGTCTCGCACCCGCGCGACACATAATCGTGGTTCCCATCCAGAATCACGCCCGCAAGCGGCACGTCGAGTGCCTCGCGGGTCGCCTCGAGAGCACGCGTCACCGCGAGGGTGAGCGCATGAGAAATACCGTGTTCGTCAATCTCCCTGGCCCGTGCAGTTCCGACGGCTGCCGGGCACACCTCGGTTCCGCATCGCGCAACGAGCCCGAGCGGAAGAGGAATCGAGCTCGCCCCGCCCGCGAGGGTCGCGAAAAACACCTCGCGTTTGGTGGGGCTGAGCAGCTTGGAGTCTTTGAGGCCCGACGGTAGCTCGGCAAGCGTCGGAACCGGATCCTCACCCCGCTCGCACCTCACCGCGAAAGCGCCCACCGCGACCGGGCCGGCGAGAGCCCCGCGACCAACTTCGTCGAGCCCAATAACCGCGCACGACGAGGCCTCAGGGTGTGCGGCAAGAAATGCACTCGCAAGAAAAAGCTCGCGCTCGGCAGTCGCGGGGGGACGTGGCATTCGCGTCACGCGGGCCTTACGCGGCGAGCGCGAGGGGCGACAGATCCCTCGACCGCGTGGGGCCGATGCTTGCCGCGCTCTCGGCGTTGTTCAGTTTCTCGAACACCTTCTCGCCGTCCTTGAGGGTGCTCCAGTGCTCGAACGGGAGGAAGAGCAAGACGGCTTTGCCCGCTACCTTCGATTCGTCGACGAACGGGTCCTCGCCACGCGCGTAATGCTCGGAGGAGTCGGCGCTATTGAAGCGGTTGTCCCCCATGACCCACAGTTTGCCCTCGGGGACCGTGACGTCGAACGACACCTGGCACGCACCGTTACCGGGAACGATGTAGGTTTCGTCGAGCTCCACACCGTTAACGCTCATCGGGCCGCCGCGTTCCTTGCACACGATGTGGTCACCGCCCACACCGATGAGGCGCTTCACGAGGTGATTTTCTGTCGGGTCCGGGGCGAGCCCCACGTAGCTGAGGGCTTTGGAGACCTGCTGTCCGGCTGTGAGCGGGCGATCGTGGTTGCCTCCCACCCAGTTACCCGGGTCTTGAAACACGATGACATCGCCACGGTGCAGGTCGAGAACTCCCGGATGAAGCTTCGAGACGAGGATCTTGTCGTCTTCCATGAGGGTCGGGTGCATCGACGCCGACGGGATGAAGAACGGCTGCACGAGGAAAGTCTTGATCAGCACAGCAACGATGAGTGCGATGACAATGGTGACCGTCCAATCAAGAACCGAGCTGAGCACTCCGCTCTTTTTCGCGTGGGCCCTGGCGCCGGCACGGCGCGACGAATCCCCACTCGGATCGGCGGGATCCGGTGCGGTCGACGATTCGCGCGGTTCGGGGACCGCGGGGGCGGGGGGCTCGAGCTCAGACATCGGATCCAGTCTAGTGGGAGATCTCGCGCCCATCGGAAAGCGGCCACACGACACGCGTTACGCGCCCTTGCGTACGTGAAACGGGAACCATGCCTCCACCAGGATCACCGAGGTGATTGCGCGAATCGGATGAGTGATCGCGGCTGTCGCCGAGAAGGAACATGTGCCCCTCGGGCACCGCGACATCAAAATCGACCGCGCTCGCACGCGTGAGGGAATCGGGAAGATAGGGCTCCTCGAGCGGGCGACCGTTCACCTCGAGCTGGCCTTCGCTGGTACAGCAGCGCACGCGATCGCCGCCGACGCCGATCACACGCTTCACCCAATACTGTGACGCTCCGCCGAAATACCCCTTACCGTCGAACACCACGACGTCACCACGACGCGCCGTACCTCGGCTCGTGCGATCCACGACGATGTACTCCCCCGCGTTGAGCGTCGGCGCCATTGACCCACTCGGCACGTGGTAGGTCGTCACAACGAAATGTCGCACACCAAGCACGGCGAGAAGTACGACGCATAAAACCGCGGCGATCACCCACACGAGGAGCGATCGCCGCGGCTGCGATTGAGAGCGCAAGGCGCGAATCAGGAGTGTTCGCGCTTCTCGCGGATGCGGGCCTTCTTGCCGGTGAGGCCACGAAGGTAGTAGAGCTTCGCACGGCGAACGTCACCGCGAGAAACGACCTCGATCTTCTCGACCGTCGGAGCGTGAACCGGGAAGACACGCTCGACGCCGACGCCGAACGAGACCTTGCGGACGCGGAAGGTTTCCTTGATGCCGCCGCCCTTGCGAGCGATGACGTAGCCCTGGAACACCTGGATACGCGAGCGGTTACCTTCAACAACCTTCACGTGCACCTTGACGTTGTCGCCAGCGCGGAAATCGGGAACGTCGCTCTTGAGGTGCGCCGCATCGAGTTCATCGAACTTCTGCATAAGTTTTCTCCTGCCTCCCGCCCCGGGTCGGACGGCGAATGTTTTACCCCCTGGCGGCGGGTCAAACCCACCGAGGGCGTCTATGAATCATTCACATGTGCCGGGCCTCTGGCCGCCATTCCCGTGGCGACGGATCTGCCCTGTTGCCTCGTGCCGCAACCCCCCGAGGCAGGTCACGGCGCAACACGCACGGTCATCCATTTTGCCACTGCTCCAAGAGGCACGCAATAGGATGTCCCGTGAAGGAGAGTGCGAGGTTGCTCGCACGAAAGGAGCACCGTGAACGCGCACGACAACCAAGAAACCACCGACGCTACCCGGTCGCACCGGGCCATCACGAGCAGCGGCCTCACTCACGCGGAAGCAACCACCTTCGTTAAGCACTCCACGAAGGAGCACTTCTCGAACCTCGTCTCGTTCCTCCTCGTGCTCCTCGCACCCGCCGCGCTGTTTTGGGCGCTCGCGCTCCTTCCCTGGACTGGCGACGACCCCGCCCGCTCAATGATCGTGGGGCTCGCCATCGCGCTCGCACTCGTGATTGCGGGGCTCGTTATTCACTTCGTGCCGGGGAGGCGCCACGGCGTCCTCCAAGCGGTCGAGGAAGGGCACGTGGCAACAACGCCTGCCTCAGCGGCGGTTGCACGCGACCATCACTCGAAAGTCAAGCCCGTCAACGCCGTTCTTGTGGGCTTCGGCGTACTCGCAATCCTGGCCGCACTCGCGTGCGCTGGCCACGCCCTCATGGCGGGGAGCTTGCCTCAGCGCGTTTTCCTCGACATTGGATGCGCGTTTGGCTTCATCGCGATTGCCTTCGCGGCCTTCTATTGGCCCTTCACAACAAGGCGCCTCGTCCGTCACCTCGGAGCCCAGGACCACCCGAAGGACCAGGAACGAGGCGAAGACTAAGAGGGCGCTAGCGGGCTACTCGCGCCCCTCGAGCAGATCTGGCCTGCGCTCGGCAGTGCGCTCGAGTGAACGTTCGCGGCGCCACTTTTGGATGCGCGCGTGGTGGCCGCTGAGCAGCACTTCGGGCACGTCGCGCTGCACGCCATCGGGCGAGGTCCAACGCGCGGGCTTCGTATAGAGCGGGTACTCGAGCAGCCCGCTCGTGTGAGACTCCTCGACGATCGATTCGGGATTGCCCACGACCCCTGGTACGAGCCGCACGATCGCCTCGGTCATCGCGAGAACCGCAACCTCGCCGCCGTTGAGCACGTAGTCACCGAGTGAGCTGAGCGCAACGCGCACACCTTGATCGGCGAGGTACTCATAAACGCGCTCGTCGATACCTTCGTAGCGGCCGCACGCGAAAATGAGCCACGGCTCCTCGGCCCGCTGTTCCGCAGCCCGCTGCGTAAACGGTTCGCCCGCCGGGTTCGGGAAAATAACGAGCGGTGAAGCGGAGCCATCGTCGAACTCCCCCTTCCCCGAGGCGAGCACATCCGCAAACGCTTCCGACCACGGCTCGGGCTTCATCACCATGCCGGCCCCGCCGCCCACGGGCGTGTCATCGACTGTGCGGTGACGATCGTGCGTGTAATCGCGCAAGTTGTGCAGGTGCACATCGATGAGCCCGTCCTTGCGGGCCTTGCCGATGAGGGAAAGCTCGAGCGGGGCGAGGTATTCGGGAAAAATCGTGATGACGTCGATACGCACGAGACGCTAGCCCTTCGCACCATCGCGCTCGCTCAGCGCGTTCTCGGGATCGAAGAGACCGCCGGGAGGATCCGCAACCACGAACCCGCCCTCAATGTCGACTTCGGGCACGAGCTCCTCGACGAACGGAAGCATGACGCGCCGGCCATCCACCGCCCGCACGATCAACAGGTCCTGCGCGGGATAGTGATCGAGCCCGATCACGGTGCCGAGCACTCGGCCATCGTCCGTACGGACTTCAAGCCCCTTGAGTTCCTCCGGGTACCACGCATCCGGATCCTCTTCAAACTCCTCGTCGCGATCCAGCTCGAGTACCAAATCTGCGCCGCGAAGCCCCTCTGCCGCCGTGCGGTCGTGGATCTCGGCGAACTTCACGTACCACCGCCCTTGCTGTGTGCGCGTCGCGGCGAGCGTGAGCTGTTGGGGCGTTCCCTCGCCCCCGTCAACGTCGAAACGGGCACCCTTCACGAGGCGCTCTTCGGGAATATCGGTGCGTACGATGAGCGACACCTCGCCCTTGAGGCCGTGAGCCTTGCCGATTGTGCCCACGACTACCGTCACGTTGTCACTCACCGGCGAGCTCACCTCCGCCGCCCTCGCCGCTCTCGCCCGGGTCCTCGCTCGGGAGGTCAACGGCGCCTTCGTATCCCGCTGCCTCGCACGCCGCGCCGAAACCATCGAGAGTCGAACGTGAGCCGGAGGAGTTCGGATCTCCGTCAAGAACTTTTTGGAACGGTTTTTGGACCTCGGCGAGGGCCTTCTTCACGCCCTCGTCATCGACGTTATCAATCTCGTCCTGGAGAATGTCGTTGAGGTTCTGGACCTTTGCACGATCGGACTTCGGAACATACTTGCCGCGAAAACCAATGGCTTTAAAGGAGTTCGAGGTGAAGACGTTGCCGTTGCGGTATTCGGTGAACAGCTGCGGCTTTGTCGCAAGCTCAGCACACACGAGTTTTGCGGGTTTCTTACCCTTCTCACCGCCACCGCTCGCCCACGTCGCGTGCACCGACATTGGCGCGCACGCCGAGGCGAGACCCTCGAGCGCCCCCTTGAAGGCTTCGGTATCGGCGTCCTTCCCCTTCTCGGATTCAGTCTCGATCCAGTCGGCAACCTTGCCAGCCGCACCCTTAACATCCTCGGTGGATTCGGCAAACGTCCCACGCACATCCTCGGCGGCAGTCTGGAACATGTACTCGTTCGTACCGCCGATCTCAAGGGCACTCGCCCCCATGGCAATCGCCTGGAAGTACTCGGGCGAGACGTAATCTGGGTCGCCAAAAAACTGGGTACACGCGTACTCGGTCGCGGGATCGACCTGGGGCTTCTTCTCTATCGTCGTGACCTCCACGGTGCCACCACCCGAGGGCTCACCGCCTGTCGAACCGATCGCGTCGCACCCGGCAGCGCCGAGCGCCAGAAGTCCCGCTGCGCCGAAGGCAGCGAGCGGGCGAAGAATGCGGGAGAGCTTCATGGAATCCTCACTCACGGGTCTCATAAGGAAAGGCGGCAGCCGCGCCACACTGTAGCGTTGCTGCCGCCTCAAGGTGCGTTGTCACCGTTAGCGCTTGTCGGTGTCCACGATGTCCACGCGAATGTCGTCGTTGGACAGTGCCGTGGTCACGGTGCGCAGCGCCCGGGCCGTGCGACCCGAACGCCCGATCACGCGCCCGAGATCATCGGGGTGAACGCGCACTTCGAGCAGCGGCCCCCGGCGGGTCGACTTTTCCTTGACGCGCACGTCATCGGGGTTGTCGACGATCCCGCACACGAGGTGCGCGAGGGCTTCGGCGCGGGCGCTCATGCTCAGGCCTCTTCGGTGGTCTCTTCGGAAGTCTCGGCCTCGGCACCCTCAGCCGACTCCTCGGAGGACTCGGCGTTCTCGGCAGCCTCAGCGGCTTCCTTCTCAGCGGCGGCTTCGGCCTCAGCCTTTGCCTTGGCGGCCTTGACCTCTTCGCGCTTTTCAGCGGCGGCCTTGTCAGCGGCGGCGATGCGCTCCTCGGCGCTCACCTTTGCTTCCTTGGCTTTGAGGGTGCCTTCGGTGCCCTCTTCACCCTTGAACTTTGCCCACTCACCGGTGACCTTGAGGATCGCGGCGACCTGGTCGCTGGGCTGGGCACCCACGCCGAGCCAGTACTGCGCGCGCTCCGAGTCAACTTCCATGAACGAGGGCTGCTCGTTCGGGTTGTACTTGCCGATCTCTTCGATCACGGCGCCATCGCGCTTCTTGCGCGAGTCAACAACAACGATGCGGTAAACCGGTGCATGGACCTTGCCCATGCGCTTTAGACGAATCTTGACGGCCACGAGGCTGTCTCTCCTTCTGCGTAAGAATGGGTGAGAATCGCGCCGCCCGTGGGGTCAACATAAGCTGCGCTTTCCTCGGCTGGACGTGCCCGGCCGGGTAGAGGGCTCCGGAGCGGGCACATACAAGGGTCAATTATGCCCGAAACCGGCCCCTCAGCGAAAGGCCGTAGCGTGTGCCGCCGGGCACAGTTAAGGATCCGACGGCCGCTGTGCCTCCGCCGTTACTCGCCAGACAGCGGCGCCGAGCAATGGTCGGAAATACTGAGCGCAAAGAACCGATCGACGGCGAACGCGGGATAGCCCTCGCCGTCGGCTCCCGCCCCGCTCTCCCAATCGCCGAGCCGTGCGAGCGTGAGCTTTTTACGGAACTGCCTGAGCTTGCGATGCGTCTCGTGCGTATCGCCGGCCGTAGCGATCGCGCGAAAGTCAGCGAAGGCCTTTTCCACGCTCGAGCGTTCGTACAGCCTCACGGTTCCACCAACGGCGCCGGCCTGCGCGTCGGCCCACGTCAGTGGCTGATGCGCCGCGAGAAAGTCATCCACGCAAATCACGAGAGCATTGTGATCGCTGAGCGGATCGGCCCGCAGTTCACGCACGACCGCTTCGAGGGCTTCGTCCACGACGGCTGCCTGGTAGCCCTCACGCATAAGCCCGACGCGCGGGAACGACTGCGCCTCGATACGCTCGGCGAGAGCGAGCGAGCGCTCGACGTCTCCCTCAGTGAGCACGAGTTCCTCATCCAAGGTGTCGAGGAAACGATCGACGTTATCGATGCAGTAGCGCGCGCCACGCCTCGACGTGGGGAATCGAAGTCCCGAGGTGAGAGCGGGAAGGCTACCGGTCGTGACGGTGGACATCGGCTACTTTCCGAGCATCTTGCGAAGTTCTGGGGGAAGCTGATTCATGTCGAGGTTCGACAAGTCGGCGCTGGCGTCGGCGGAATTCCCCGCCCCTCCAAACGCGCCCGCGCCGCCGAAGGCCGAACCCTTCTTCTGGGCCTGCTGCTCCGCCCACGCCTTTTCTTCGGCTGCGCGCTTCGCAGGGTTGCCCGACCGGGACTTCTTTTTGTTTTTCTTCGGGGACTGCATGCGTCCGCGGGACTTCTTGCCAAATCCCATGCCCGGCGCCCCGAAACCGCCGCCGCCGGCCAGGCCCTTACCTACCGAGCCCATCATCTTTTGCATCTGCTTGAACTGATCGAGCAGACGATTCACTTCGGTCACGGTCGTGCCGGAGCCCTTCGCGATGCGAGCGCGACGCGAGCCGTTGATCTCTTTGGGGTTCGCGCGCTCGAACGGCGTCATCGACTGCACCATTGCTTCGATACGCGTGATCATTGAATCGTCGAACTGATCGATCGCCTGCTTGTACTGGCGCATGTTCGGCATCATGCCGAGCATCTTCTTCATCGAGCCCATCGACTTGATCTGCTGGAGCATCGACATGAAGTCGTTGAGGTTGAATTCTTCGCCCTGCGCGAGCTTCGAGGCGACCTTCTCGGCTTCCTCGCGATCCATGCGCTTTTCGGCCTGCTCGATGAGGGTAAGCACGTCACCCATATCGAGGATGCGGCTCGCCATGCGGTCCGGGTGGAACCGCTCGAAATCACCGAGTGCCTCACCGGTCGAGGCGAAGAGGATCGGGCGGTCGGTGATGCCCGTGATGGAGAGGGCCGCGCCACCGCGTGCATCGCCGTCGAGTTTCGACAGCACCACGCCCGTGAAGCCCACGCCGTCGCGGAACGCTTCGGCAACGCGCGCGGCATCCTGGCCGATCATCGCGTCGACGACAAAAAGGGTGTTGTCGGGGTTGACGGCATCGCGGATATCCCGCGCCTGCTGCATCATTTCTTCGTCGATGCCGAGGCGGCCCGCGGTATCAACGATCACAACGTCGTACTGCTCGTGCGCCGCCGTCGCGACACCGTCGAGGGCAACGACAACAGGGTCCCCCACGCCATTGCCGGGCTCGGGGGCGAACACCTTGACGCCCGCCCGCTCACCGACGATCTGGAGCTGGTTGACGGCATTGGGGCGCTGGAGGTCCGACGCAACGAGCAGCGGCGTGTGGCCCTCGTCCTTGAGGTACTTGGCAAGCTTGCCGGCGAGTGTCGTTTTACCGGCGCCCTGGAGGCCCGCGAGCATGATGACGGTCGGCGGGTTTTTCGCGAACTGGAGCCCGCCGGTCGCACCGCCGAGAACCTCCACAAGTTCGGCGTGCACGATCTTGACGACCTGCTGCGCGGGGTTGAGGGCCTTCGACACCTCGGCGCCTAGGGCACGCTCGCGCACGCGCGCGGCAAACTGCCGAACGACGGGGACGGCGACGTCCGCGTCAAGCAGTGCGCGGCGGATCTCGCGCACGGTCTTGTCGATATCGGCCTCAGTGAGGCGGCCCTGGCCACGCAGGCCCTTGAGGGTCTTACTAATACGATCGGAAAGATTGTCAAACACGAAAAAATAGCCTCGGGAAACTTGGGGCGGCGAGCGAGGTGACGGCGCGCACCCGTGGGGGCGCACCTCGCGAGCCGGAGCGCACCCATTGTAACGGGGGTCGGTGCGCTCCGGCTCGCGCGAAAGGGGTGAGGGGAACTACTCGAGGAGTGCGTCCACGAACCCGTACGGGTCGAACGGCGTGAGGTCGTCCATGCCTTCACCGAGACCCACGAGCTTCACGGGCACACCGAGCTCGCGCTGGACGTTGACGACAATGCCGCCCTTCGCGGTGCCGTCGAGCTTCGTGAGCGCAATGCCCGTGACGTTCACGGCCTCAGCGAACACGCGCGCCTGCTGCATGCCGTTCTGGCCGGTCGTCGCGTCAAGGACGAGGATGACCTCCTGGATCTCGGCCCCCTTGAGTGCCTTCGAGGCGACGCGGCGAATCTTGCCGAGTTCGTCCATGAGCCCCTTCTTGTTCTGGAGGCGACCGGCCGTATCGATCACGACGACATCGACACCCTGGTCGATGCCCGCCTGAACAGCGTCGAAGGCGACCGAGGCCGGATCGGCGTTTTCGCGTTCGCTGCGCACGGTTGTGACGCCCACGCGCTCGCCCCACGTCTGGAGCTGCTCGGCGGCTGCGGCACGGAATGTATCGGCAGCCCCAAAGAGTACGGTGCGGCCTTCGGCGATGAGAACGCGACCGAACTTACCGGTCGTCGTCGTCTTTCCGGTGCCGTTGACGCCGACCATCATGACGACGCTCGGCACCATCGAGCCGTCGGGCGCCTCGATCGCGCTCGCCGCGAGTCGACGGTCGAGGCCGGGGTTCACGAGCTTGACGAGTTCTTCACGCAGAATCTCGCGGACCGCGTCGGGGTCCTTCGTGTTGAGCACCTGCACGCGGTCGCGCAGCGCCTCCATCAGTTCGTCGGTCGCATCGGGGCCGAGGTCGGCCATGAGGAGGGTTTCCTCGATCTCGTCCCACGTGTCCATATCGATATCGCCGCTCGTGAGGAGCGCGAGGATCCCTCGACCAATCGATCCGGAACGCTGGAGACGCTCGCGAAGGCGCACCATGCGATCGGCGGTCGGCTCAGGAGTCTCGACGGGGGCGTGCGGCTCGGCTTCGACGTCCGTTGACTCAACTTCCTCGGCCGGAGCAACCGGCTCAGCGGGCTCGGCGGGTTCAACCGGGTCGACCGGCTCAGCAGTTTCAACGGGTTCGACCGGCGCGACGGGCTCGACCGGTTCAACGGGTTCAGCGGGCGCCACGGGCGCGGCAGGGGTGGCCTCGGGTGTGTCCGACGCCTGCACGTCGCCCTCGTGCGGCACTTCGGCATCGACGGGAGCCTGAGAGGCGTCGGCCCCCTCCTCCTCTTCGCTTCCCGCTTCGCGAGCGGGGTTCTTAGCAGGCGCCGAAAGCGACTCCCCCCACGTGGGGGCGGCGGGACGCTCCGGCTTTGCGGCTTCCTTGCGCTCGCCCTTGGCGTCTTTCTCCGGCGCCTCTTTGCCGTCGGTGTCACTTCCCGACGGCCGCGTGAGCGCCCACAACCCCGCCGCGATAACGGCGACGCCGCCGCCGCTTGCGACGAGGGTCAATATCAGTTCGTTTAAGTCCATTAGCCCTCCCTTAACCAGCCACGCACGTGAGGGCGCGCGGCAAAGACTTCCTCGCTAGTGTACGAAAACGCCCGCGCGAGCGCGGGCGTGGCTGTGGTGAGACGATGCGCGTGCAGCACCTCACGAAGCGAGACGCAACGGCTCGCTCTCTGCTCCGGCTTGATCGGTATTTGATGAGTCACGATCCGTGCGCGATGCGGCGCTGTGCCCTTCACGCTCACGCAGGGGCCAGGCTTGAACGGGCACGCTCGCGCGCATTGACGCCGAGGGGGTACGGCTCACTGACTTCGGCGAGCCCTTTGAACGCGAGGAAAGATTGCCCGACTTCTTCTGCGACATCACAACGACGGCGATGAGCCCCGCGGCCAGTGCGACGGCCACAAGCATGAAGAGGATGACAGATTCCATACCTGAAATTTTACCTCACCTTTACTCGAAAGATCGCGAGCGATGGCCGTGAGTCCTGACTTTACGTGTGTTCTTCGCGATAGCGAATCCCGTACGGAGCCTCGACCTCACGCGCGCGTCACGCCGAAAGAGCCGGGAACCAAATAGCGATCTCGCGCGCAGCCGATTCGGGCGAATCCGAACCGTGGATGAGATTCTCAATCACGGGCTTATCCCAGGCGCGACCCAGGTCACCGCGGATCGTGCCGGGGGCGGCCTCCGTCGGTTTTGTCGCCCCCATGAGCGTACGCATCCCCGCGATGCATTCCTCCCCCGCGACAACCAGCGCGACAAGCGGACCCGAACTCATGAACTCGAGCATGGGCGGGAAGAATGGCTTGCCCTCGTGTTCGGCGTAGTGCGCTGTGAGCTCCTCGAGGCTCGCAGCGCGCTGGTCGAGCGCGAGAATCTCGTAGCCCTTTTGCTCGATGCGGCGGATGATCTCGCCGCGAAGCTGGCGCTTTATGGCATCGGGTTTAAGGAGAATGAGCGTGCGTTCTTGTGTCATGCACCTCACCCTAGCGTGCCTCGGTGTCCTCTCCTAGAACGCGCCGATCGATCGCATCTTTCTCGCGGTCAAGCTGGCGCCCTTTGACGACGCCGAGCCAGTACAGCAGCGCAAAAAGCAGACCGACGACGTACATCGCGGGGACGAAAAGCCCGAGCAGGATAAACGGGACCTGGAGTGCAAGGCCGAGCCAATACGGCCATGCCTGTGACGATGAGAGCAGCCTCGCCGCGACGATCATGGCCGCGAGCAACGAGAGCGAAAGAATCCAGCTTGCGAGCCGAGTATCGGGGGCGAGACCGTGGGCGACGAGGCCGGCAAAAAGGGCCACGAAGCCTTCGCACGCGAGGGTCGTCGCACACAGCATCCGCTGCGCGCCGGACTTGCGGGTCGAGGGGGTGATATCCATGCCGCTCACTTCCCCACGCGCCCCAGGAGCTGGCGCACTTCTGCCGCGAGAGTGATGGAGCCGGTCGCAACGATGCCTGCGAAATCGTCGCCTTCCTGCTCGGCTGCATCAACGGCGGCTTGGATCGCATCGGGCAGGCTCGCCTGCTCAATAACGCGGTCCTCGTCCCCGAAGATGTCGCGCGCCTCCATCGCGAGCAGGTCCGTGGGGATTGCGCGCGGCGACGTGCTCTCGGTAATGACGACGATGTCGAAGAGCGGTTCGAGGATCGCGAGGATCTCGCTCGCGTCTTTCTCCTTGAGAATGCCCACGATCCCCACGGTGCGTGTAAACCGGAAGCTCTCTCGCACGGTTTCGACGAGAACCTCGGCTCCCGCTGGGTTGTGGGCGGCATCGACGAGGATTGTCGGGGCCTGGCGCACGACTTCGGCGCGACCCGGGGATGTCACGCGCTCGAGGCCCGCGCGGACGAGATCGCCGTCAAGTGGGGCATCACCACCCGTGAGGAGCGCCTCCGCCGCTGCGATCGCGAGAAGCGCGTTGTGTGCCTGGTGGGCGCCCAGAAGCGGAACAAAGACCTCTTCGTAGCGCGCGGCGATCGACTGCACCGCGATCATCTGCCCGCCGACCGCGGGTACGCGATCGAGCACGCCGATCTGCTCCCCTTCAATTGCGGCGGTCACGCCGAGCTCGGCGCAGCGATTCTTAAGCACGTCGAGCGCGCCGGAGAACTGCTGCGCGGCAATCACCGCGAGCGCACCTTCCTTGAGGATTCCCGCTTTCTCCCCGGCGATCTCCTCGATCGTCTCCCCGAGGTAGTCCTGGTGATCGAAAGCGATCGGGGTGATCACGGTGACGTCGGGATCGATGACGTTCGTCGCGTCCCAGCGGCCCCCGAGGCCCACCTCGACGATCGCGACGTCGACCGGCGCACTCGCGAATGCTTGGAACTGCATGGCCGTGAGGAATTCGAACATGCTGATTCGCACGCCAGTCTCGGCGAATTCACGGTCGACGACCTCGGCGAAAGGGAGCACGTCTTCGTACGCCTGGACGAAGCCCTCTTCGCTGATGGGCTGCCCATCAAGCGCAATACGTTCGGTGGGCGTGTGCATATGTGGGCTCGTGAGTCTTCCCGTGCGAAGGCCCGCCTCGATAAGGAGCGCTTCGGCGATGCGCGCGGTCGATGTTTTCCCGTTCGTGCCCGCGATGTGGAAGGTGCGGTATGCGCGTTCGGGATGCCCCATGAGCTCGAGGAGGCGCGCTATGCGTGTGAGGCTCGGCTCGATCTCGTTTTCGGGGGCGCGCGATTGCAGATCCGTCCACGCCCTCGTGAACGCTTCGCTGTGCTCGATGCCGCCTGGCCGTGCCATGTACTGCTTCACTCTGCCTTTCGCGCCGGTGATACGTGGGTTTCAGTGTAGTGCGGCCTTGCCGGGGAGGGGATCCGCGAGGGCCGCCCAGGGCGCGGCTCGTGCTCCACACCTCACGGCCGCCCCCAGACGCCACGGCGCGCACGCGTGGAGTCCGACGGTTGCCTACTCTCAAGTTGAGCACGCGGTCACAGGGGTCGCCGCGGTTCACGGGAAGCGCAAAGGGGTAGGGCGTGGGCGATTTTCTAGGCATGGATACCGAGCAGGCGCGTAACTCTGCGCGCGCTCTCAACGACCTTGCGGGACGACTCACCGCGGATGCGACTCGCGTGAAAGACGAAGCGGGGGCAGTCCCGTGGGAGGGCGCGGATGCCGAAGCCTTCCGCGCGCGCGTTTCGAGCATCGTTGCACCCGGAATGCACGAGGCCGTGAAGCAGCTTTTCGCACTTGCACACGCGCTCGAGAGCAATGCGCTCGAGCAGGATGCGGCGTCGCACGCGAGCGACGCCGCGAGCGGAGGCGCCGGTTCGGCGTCCGCCCTAGGTCTCGCAGAGGCGACACGTGCGCAGGTACTCGGGATCACCGCTCTCGCGGGTATCGCTCATGGGATGAGGAACCTGTTTGGCCGCGGCTCCAAGCGCGTTCGAGCAGTGGGAAGGCCCAATACCCACACGTTCAACCACGAGATCGGCAAAATCGCGCTCGAGACCATCGACTATGCCAGCGCGCTCGGCAGGAAACACTTCCACAACCCTCGGTTCACGGTCACCCCGACGACCGAACAAAGCACGCTCGTGAGCATCAGCGACTACAAGGATTCGCACCCACCGCGCACACTCGCGGACTTGCTCTACTTCACCGAGGAGGCACGCCACGCACGCGACGCGGGCGAAGACCGCGAAAACTATCGTGTACAGCACTTTCGCACCTCGACGGGAGAAGAAACCTACGTGATGTACATGCCTCCCACCCAGATCGGTATGGGCACGGAAAAGGCGTGGGATGGAACCGCCGGTAACTCGCGCGACTGGGCCTCAAACCTGGGGATGATGGCGGGCATGGACGTCACGACGATGAAGAACGCGCGCGCTGCGCTCGAAGCCGCGGGCGTTCCCAAAGGCGCAAACCTCATGCTCGTTGGACACTCCCAGGGAGGCCTCGCAGCAGTCTCGCTCTCCTCAAAACATGACTTCAATGGCGAAGACGGCTACAACGTCACGGATATCGTCACCTTTGGTTCTCCCGTGGACGCCTACATTCCCGCGCAATCGAACACCAAGGTCTTCGCGATCGCGCACAAGCAGGGGCTGCGACCCTACGCGGACACCATTCTTGGTGGCCCCTCACAAGCGGGAATCTCCTTCACGGTCGACCCTGTTCCACTCCTCGATCTCGGTGGACTCAACGGTCCGCACTCACCGCAAGTCACCAACATTGATCTCACCCCCGCGACGGACCACGACGCGGGTTTCAACACAGGAATCTCCTTTTTCCAACCGGGGC
The DNA here is from genome assembly GCF_902381725.1 of Dermabacter jinjuensis. Taxonomy (GTDB): domain Bacteria; phylum Actinomycetota; class Actinomycetes; order Actinomycetales; family Dermabacteraceae; genus Dermabacter; species Dermabacter hominis. The sequence goes on from NZ_LR698963.1 coordinate 135,937, forward strand.
AAGCGCCGGCGGAAGTGAAGTGGCCGGGCTACGATCTGAGGGCCGTTCACGACTCGCTTCGGCGCCTACCCGACGGCTCGATCGACCCGCACTACGGCTATTACCCAACGCTCCTCGCGCAGCAGGAACTCAATTCCGACCTGCTCGAAGTCAAGGGCGACATCGACGGCCTCTACATGGGCGAAGGCCTCACGCTCGTCGAAGACATAAACGTCCAGTTCGTTCGTGAGCCCGCAACCGCCATCGAGCCCGGCGGCACAAACGATGACGGGGGAATCGACCGCTCGACTCCCCCGCCACCGGATGACCTTCTCGACAAGTGGCGTTAAGCGCGCTTCACCTGAACGGTAACGCTCGCCCCGGTGACCTTCTCGGTCGTCTCGAAGTCGGCGCCCGCGAGCGCACCCTCGCTATACGCAACGCTCGTGGCGAGAACCTCGTGGCAAACGAGGGTCTCGAACGCACGCACGGCCTCGAGAACACTTTCGGATCCCGCAACCGCGAGCGAAATGCGGTCCGAAACCTCGAAGCCTGCCTCGCGGCGAGCGGACTGCACCACACGCACGACGTCACGCGCGAGGCCCTCCGCCTCAAGCTCGGGGCTCACGCGAGTGTCGAGAACGATGAAGTCACCACCGCGCAGAACCCCGATTGAGCGGCCTTCCGCATCCGAGCTATCGCCCGCGACAAGGTCGAGCGTGTACTCGCCCTCGACGAGGTCGAGGCCGCCCGAGGTGACGGTGCCGTCCTCGGCGACGCTCCAGTCGCCGCTCTTCGCGCCCTTGATCGCACGCTGCACGTCCTTACCGAGGCGCGGGCCAGCGACGCGGGCATTCACGCTCAAGCGCTGCTCGACGCCCATCTTTCCGGCCTCCTCGCTCGCGACATCGAGCAACCGCACGGCCTTGACATTGAGCTCATCGCGGATGATGTCGGTGAACGGCTCGAGGCGTGCAGCATCGACCGCCACGACGGTCAGCTCCGCGAGCGGGAGGCGGGCACGCAAGCCCTCCTTCTTGCGCAGCGCGTTGCCCTGCGAACACACCTGGCGCACGGCGTCCATCTCCTCGACGAGCGCGTCATCCGCGGGGAACAGGGAAGCATCGGGCCAATCGGTGAGGTGCACGCTCCGCTCACCCGTGAGCTCACGGTAAATTTCCTCGGTCACGAGCGGAAGCAGAGGCGCGGCAACCCTCACGAGGGTCTCGAGGCACGTGTAAAGCGTGTCGATCGCGGCTTCATCGCCCTCCCAGAAACGCTCGCGGGAACGGCGCACGTACCAGTTCGTGAGTGCATCCAGGTACTGGGCGATCGCTTCACCGGCATCAGCAATCCGCAACTCGTCGAGGCAGTCCTGCGCCTCGCGAACGAGTTGCCCCGTACGCGCAAGCAGGTAGCGATCCATGACGTCCTCGGAGTCATAGCGAACCTTGGCCTCGTAGCCGGTCGGCTTACCGTCGGAATCCTTCTCCCCCGCCGCATTCGCGTATAGAGCGAGGAAGTACCAGGTATTCCACAGCGGAAGAACGGCCGTGCGAACCGCATCGCGAATGTTGCTTTCCGCGACCACGAGGTTGCCGCCGCGCAAAATCGGCGAATTCATGAGGAACCAGCGCATCGCGTCCGCGCCGTACGAATCGTACATTTCGCGCACGTCCGGGTAGTTCCTGAGCGACTTCGACATTTTGTTGCCGTCGTCGCCAAGGACGATGCCGTGGCAGATGACGTTCTTGAAGGCCGGGCGATCGAACAGTGCGGTTGAGAGCACGTGCATGACGTAGAACCAGCCGCGGGTCTGCCCGATGTATTCGACGATGAAGTCGGCAGGGTTGTGCGAGTCAAACCACTCTTCGTTGTCGAAGGGGTAGTGCACTTGCGCGAACGGCATCGAGCCCGAGTCGAACCACACGTCGAAAATGTCCTCGATGCGCCGCATGGTTGACTTGCCCGTCGGGTCGTCGGGGTTGGGGCGCGTGAGGTTATCGATGTACGGACGGTGGAGGTTCACCTCGCCGTTCTCGTCGCGCGGAAGCTCACCGAAGGCTTCCTCGATCTCCGCGAGCGAGCCGTACACCTCGATGCGCGGGTAGTTCGGGTCATCGCTCTTCCACACGGGAATGGGCGTACCCCAGTAGCGGTTGCGAGAGATTGCCCAGTCGCGTGCGCCTTCGAGCCACTTTCCGAACTGGCCGTGCTTCACGTTGCCGGGAACCCAGTTGATCTCCTCGTTCAGTTCGAGCATCCGCTCGCGCTGATCTGCAACCTTCACGAACCACGAGCCGACGGCCTTGTAGATGAGGGGGTTGCGGCAGCGCCAGCAGTGCGGGTAACTGTGCACGTAGCTCTTCTCCTGGAAGAGCCGGCCATCTGCCTGAAGAAGGCGGATGAGAGGGCGATTAGCCTCAAACACCTGCAGACCCACGATCGAATCGAGCGCAGTCCCGCGGAACGTCTCGAGGAACTTTGCGCCTTCGTCGACGCTCACCACCACGGGGATGCCGTATTCGGCGTTGATTTTCTGGTCGTCCTCACCGTACGCGGTTGCCTGGTGCACGATGCCCGTACCGTCGCTCGTCGAGACGTAGTCGGCGACAGTGATGATCCAAGCCTTCTCGAGGCCCCACTTTTCGCGGTCCTGTGCGTACACGTCCCACAGCGGGGTGTACTCGACGTATTCAAGTTCGGAACCGGCATACACACGCTCGCCGAGAGCCGCGAGAACGTCCTCTTCACCGTCGTAGCCGAGTTCCTTCGCGAACGCGCCGGCGAGATCCTTCGCGAGGAGGTAGGTCGCACCACCGGCGGGGGTGCCGTCGGAACTTCCGTTCGGGCCCGCCGGAACCGTCACGTACTCGACCTCCGGGCCCACCGCGAGCGAGAAGTTCGTGGGGAGGGTCCACGGGGTCGTCGTCCATGCGAGAGCCTTGACGCCGTCGAGTGCGAGCTCGGCCGCCTTCTGGCCCGTGAGCGGGAACGTCACGACGACGGAGGCATCCTGGCGGTCCTTGTACACGTCGTCGTCCATGCGCAGCTCGTGGGAGCTCAGCGGGGTCTGGTCAACCCAGCAGTACGGGAGAACCTTGTAGCCCTCGTACGCGCGGTCCTTGTCGTAGAGCTGCTTGAACGCCCACAGCACCGACTCCATGAACGTCACGTCGAGCGTCTTGTAGTCGTTGTCAAAATCGACCCAGCGCGCCTGGCGCGTGACGTAGTCGATCCATTCGTTCGCGTACGTCAGCACGGAGCCGCGCGCGGCATTGTTGAATGCCTGCACGCCCATCTCTTCGATTTCGCGCTTCTCGGTGAGGCCAAGTTCCTCCATCGCAGCGAGCTCGGCGGGAAGCCCGTGGGCGTCCCACCCGAAACGGCGCTCCACGAGGTTGCCGCGCATGGTGCGGTAGCGCGGGACGACGTCCTTCGCGTAGCCGGTGAGGAGGTGGCCGTAGTGCGGCAGGCCGTTCGCGAACGGCGGGCCGTCGTAGAACACGAACTCTTCGGCGCCCTCGCGGCGACGAATGGATTCGGCGAATGTGTCGTCCTCTTTCCAGAAGGCGAGCACCTCGTCCTCGAGCTTCGGGAGGTTTGGTGAACTCGTGAGGCTCTTACCGTTCTTGGGGTATGCCATGCGCGCTCCTCGGCTTTATGCGTGACCTGGGGCCACGACCTAGCTGTGTAGTCTTCGGGCCCGAGGACGCACGAGGGCGCGGTACCACCTCGGTTAGCGCGCGGCTCGCGGAGCTTCGCCTAGCGCTCACTCTTTCCTCAGCTGTGACGGGCTGGTCCCGGCGGGTTCTACTTGGCGGCGCGGGGGCGTGAGAGCCCGACGCTTGCCGTTCTTCCCGCGGCTACCCGGTGATGGCCGGATCGACGCCGTTTGAGACCAAAAGTATCACGAGGCTGGCGCTTCACGGTCACTTTCGTGATCGTCCTCGCCGCTTTCGGGGCGAGGCTTCCCGAACGAGCCGAGCAGCATGCACACGCACAGGATCACGATGACGCCAGCCGCGGTCACCCACGAGGGCATGGCACCGCCAAGGATGAGCACGAGAGCGAGGAACACGGTCATGACGACGAGAAAGACCCCGACGGCAAACGTGAATGAATCGCGCCTCATGCTTTCGTTCCTTCCCGCACGTAGGTGACGTCGCCAAAGATAGTGCGGCCATCGATCTGGATGGTGACGTGCGACGGGTCCCAGCGGCTATACCCCTTTGCCTCCGAGTTCGTCGTTGTGCCGAGAGTCGAGGCGAGGGTCGAGTTCACGCGCCAGTCCTCTTCGGGAAGGATGACCGTGATGTTGCCGACGCTGCGATTGCACACGATTGTGAGCGAGAGGTCCACGAGGAGCGGATCCGGCTCGCCATTCGCCACGGCCCACGAGGCCCGCGCCTCTTCATCCGTCGGGGGGTCGCCAAGCTCACTCAGGTCGATCACGACGGGGCGTGACCATTCGCGCACGCCACCGCCGGTGCACTCGAGGTAGGAACCGGGTTGGAACTCATCGACGCTCATGTAGATCGGGGCGTTGCCGCGTGAGTCGGTCAGGCGCACCCACGACACGGACACGGCGAAGACGAGCAAGGAGGCGATCCCGAACGCGAGAATCTGACGGCTGCGCTTGCCTCGCGCTCCCGCGATGATGAGCACCGTGCCGCAGGCAAGCGTGATGGCGGCGGCGCCGACACCCACGCGTGGGATGACTTCAAGCGGCCCGTTCGGGTTAAGTGCCGGGAAGAGGCCAGGGAGGTAGCTGACGAGGGAGAAAACGGCGACGCCAAGAAAAACGAAGGCCGCGAAAAGCCACAGGACCGTGCGCCCCCTGATCATGCCTGCGCCGCGTGCATCGTTCGAGTCGGGGCTGCTGGGGTCACCTTCCGCGCCCCATGCAGCCGGTGCTTCGCTTCGAAGCCGCGCGAGTGTGCGAAGCGCCTCGCGATCGTCGATGATGCCGGCTTGTTCCGCAAGACGCATGAACAGGTAGGTCGTGCGGGCGCGGCTTGCGCGCCAACCGCCCCAGACAACGATGACGCCGAGCACAAGCGAGATCGGGACGAGGAACGCTAGGACGATCGGGGCATACGCGACGTACGCCCACACAATCGCGACGCCGAGAGCGAGGACGGGAAGTACGAGGAGTGCGACGATGAGGTCCCCCGGCTGGGGTCGCCTGCGGATCACCGCACGCGCGGGGGTGTCGTAGCGGGCGTTCTCGGTACCAGCGCGCACCTCCACTCCCCCGCGTGCACGAACGCGTTCGGGGCGCGGAAGTGCAAGGTAGAAAACGAGATACACGAAGAGACCGGGGCCGAGAAGCACGAGCGCGAGCGTCCAGATGCGCACGAGCCTCACGGGCAGCCCGTAGGCGTGCGCGAGAGCCGTGCACACGCCTGCGGCGAGCCCCTCGCCGGGGCGACGCGCAAGCCCGTAGCGGAGCGCGAACGTCGTCGCGTCCGAGTTCGTCTGCGCGGTCGCGAGCGCGGCGATCGTGCGGTCGGTGCGCTCTGCATCGCGAGGAGGCTCGCGGTGCGCCGAGGGGGATGTCATGTCACTATGGTCGCATGAGTGAACTCCTCCAACCGACCGCGCACGCGTGGACACGCGAGCGCGTCGGTGCGGAACTCACGGGCGTGTGCGCGGCCCTCGCAAACGCCATGGGGATCCCGGTCGCCGCCGTGCGCACGTTCTTCGCGCTCGGCGGCCTCGCACTCGCGTGCGTGCTCCCCGCGACCCTCCTTCTCGACCTCACACCGCTGGTCCTCTACGCGCTCCTCGGCATTGGTGGGAGCGTCATGCTCGTGTACGTCCTCGCGTGGTGGGCCCTTCCGCTCGACCGCGAGCACGAACGCGAAGTTCTCGCCGAGCTCTCGAGCGCTCCCGTCAGGGGCAAGCCTGCTCTTCGGCAGGCAGCGCTTCCTCTCGAGGGCGGCCACACGCCGTTTGGCACCGCCGTGCGGTGGGCGATCCTCGCAGGAATCGTGGGGGCCTCCGTCGCGATCGTCAGCGTCGGGGTGTTTCCGGCGCTCCTGCCAGATATCGACATCCAGGCTCCCCTCGCGATCGGTGCGGGCATCCTCGCGGTAGGTATCGCCCTCGGCACGCTGCCACTCTCGAGCGTCGACACGGCGCGCTGGACGGGAAGGGTCTCGAGCCTTCCCTTAGCCGTGACCGGCGCGGTCGTTGTTGGCGGCCTCCTCCTCGTGGGAGGCGCACTCGTGATCGTCGGGGCCCTCCTCGGGGTGCGCGCGATGGGGATCACTGCCGCCGCGACCCTCTTTTCACTCGCCCTCGCCTCGATTCTCGTCGTGCCCTGGACGCGACGCCTGTGGGCCGGCATACGCGAGGAATCCCGCGAGCGTGCACTCGCAGACCACCAGGCGGAAATCGCCTCGCACCTTCACGACTCGGTACTCCAAACACTCACCGTGATCCAGCGCGAGTCCACACCTCCCGAGCGCATGAAACATCTCGCGCGCCAGCAGGAAGTAGAACTCCGCCGCTGGCTCTACGGGAACATCACCCCCGGTTCCGCGCCGCCTTACGCCACGCCACGGGCTGCGGCAGCTCCGCCACAGAGCCTTCGCGAGGCAGTCACCCGCACCGCCGAAGAGGCGGAACGCGCACACGAGGTCCCGATCGAAGTCGTATGCGTCGGCGATGCACCGTTCGTGGACGGCTATCAACCACTTCTTCTCGCGCTTCGCGAGGCCACGAGCAACGCCGCGCGACACGGCAAGGTGGGGGTGCAGGTGTTCCTCGACGCGACAGGCGAGAACATCGAGGTTTTCGTGCGTGATCGCGGCGAGGGCTTCGACATGAGTGCCATCCCTGAAGGGCGTCTCGGAGTGCGCGAGTCTATCCTTGGACGCATGGCCCGCGCCGGTGGCTTCGCGAGCGTGCGAGGCGCGATCGGCGGCGGCTGCGAAGTATCACTCGTGCTTGAGAGACAGGACAACCAACGCCATGGCTGAGAACATTCGCGTGCTCGTGGTCGATGACCACCGCATCTTCGCGTCGGGTGTGAGTGAAGAGCTCAGCAGGCTCGGCGGCATCGAAATCGTCGACATTGCCCTCACCGTCGAGGAGGCAATCGACAAGGCCCGCGAGCTGCGCCCGGACGTGGTTTTGCTCGACGTTCACCTGCCCGGAGGTGGCGGAGGCGGCGGCGCGGAGGTCGCCGAAGCTCTCGAATCCCTCACAACCGAATCGGGCAAACCGGTGCGCTGCCTCGCCCTCTCGGTCTCGGACGCCGAGGTTGACGTGATCGCCGTGATCCGCGCGGGCGCGCGCGGCTATGTCACGAAGTCCACGACGGGCGAAGAGCTCGCCGCAGCACTCCACAAAATCGCTGAAGGCGACGCGGTGTTCTCGCCTCGCCTCGCAGGATTCGTGCTCGATGCGTTCCGTGGCGTAGCACCGTCCGTGCCCAGCGAGATGGATCTTTTGAGCCCGCGCGAGCAGGAGGTCATGAAGCTTATTGCGCGCGGTCATACATACCGCGAGGCTGCTTCGGCGCTGTTCATTTCGGATCGCACGATCGAGACCCACGTCTCCAACGTGCTCAAGAAGCTTCAGCTCACAAACCGCTACGAGCTCTCCCGCTGGGCGCGTGAGAAGCGAGTGATATAGCGGCGTGTGTCATGCTTGAGGGCGTTGATCCCTCACGATGTCTCAAAGCAAGGAGTTTTCCGTGGGTCTCTTTGATAAAGAACCGTTCACCGCAACCGCTACTAAGTCCAACGTGACCGTCGAGGTTGGCGAGGATACGTCTCTTCTCCAGGCGCTCCTCGATGCGGGTGTTCCGATGAAATATTCGTGCGAAGGCGGCACGTGCGGAACGTGTGTCGTCCCGCTCGTGAGCGGCGAAGTCGAGTACGAGAACGAGTACCTCGAAGAGGACGAACACGGCACACGCATCGCGTGCTGTGTGGATCGCGGCGTGGGCCACATCGAAGTCGAGGCCTGAACCAACCTAGGCCCGGCGCTCGCCGGTGGCGAGGCGGCTAAATTCTCCGCCGGCGGCGAGCAGGTCGTCGTAGGTGCCGCGTTCGCATATGCGCCCGCTCTTGACGACGAGAATCTGATCGGCGTCGCGCACCGTTGAAAGCCTGTGCGCGATCGAGATGGTCGTGCGTCCCTCACTGAGGGAGCGCAGTGCCCCACCCATGGCACGCTCGGTCACCGTATCGAGCGCGCTCCTTGCCTCGTCGAGCACAAGGATAGGCGGGTCGCGAAGGATGGTACGCGCGATCGCGAGTCTCTGTTTTTCGCCTCCCGAAAATCGGTAGCCCCGCTCCCCCACCACCGTGTCGTAGCCGTTCGGAAGCGACTCGATGTGCGCGTGGATCTGTGCAATCTCGCACGCGGCAATCATGTCGGCCTCGCTCGCCTCAGGCTTCACAAACCGCAGGTTCTCCGCAATGCTCGCGTGAAGCAGGTAGGTCTCTTGCGTGACCACTCCGACGGCGCCCGCGAGCGCGTCGAGCTTGAGCTCGCGCACATCGATGCCGTCGATGCGGATTCTCCCCTCGCTCACGTCGTAGAGGCGTGAGAGGAGGTATCCGAGAGTCGTTTTGCCGCTTCCAGTGCTGCCAACGAGAGCAATGTGCGCCCCGGACAGGACCTCGAAGGAGACGTCCTCGATTGTCGTTTTTCGTGCGCTCGGGTACGTGAACGTCACGCCCTCGAAGCTGATGTGCCCGCGCGCCCGCCCGCCGGGAAATGTCCGTGCATTCGCGGCTTCTTTGATGGGGATGTCGAGGTCGAGATACTCGAACACTCGCGTGAATAGTGCGAGGCTCGCGCGAACTTGGGTGGCGACGCGCAGGAGCGTGTTGAGCTGAGGAAAGAGCGTTGTTTGCATCGCGACGAACGCGACGAGGGTGCCGATCGTCAGGTCGCCGAGGCCCTTGATAAAGAGCACCCCGCCGAGGAGGTAGGTGAGGGCGGGAATGACCCACAGGAGCACCGAGTAGAGGCCCTGCATCCAGCGGCCCGCCATTTCCGATTCAACTTCGAGCCTCGAGAGGTCACGAGATTCGGCGTCGAACGCGTCGATGATCGGCTCCGAACGCCCGAGGGTCGTGGATAGCAGAATCCCGGAGACGGAGAGGGATTCTTGGATGTGGGCGGAAAGGTCAGCGGCGGCTTCTTGCCGACGTTTGACGAGCGCGCGGCGCCGCTTTCCCACGCGTCGATTCAGAACGGAGGCGATGGGTGTGGTGACGAGCGAGAACAGGAAGAGCCGCCAGTCCATGGCGATCATCGCGAGGGCGCTCATGAGGATCGTGGCGCTCGCGGAGACGATTTGGGTGGCCACGTTCGTGACGACGGACTGCATGGCGCCGATGTCGTTGAAAATCCGCGATTGGATTTCCCCCGTGCGGGTCGAGGTAAAAAAGGGCAGTCCCATGCGCTGGAGGTGGGCGAACACTCGCACGCGAAGGTCGTGCATGATCGCCTGCCCCACTCGTATGGAGAGGAAAGACTGGAACACGCTGAAAACCGCGCCCGCAGCGTAAACGGCGATCATGCCGAGCGCGCACCACGTGAGAAGAGCGATGTTGCCTTCGGGCAGGGCAACATCGACGATCTCGCGCACGAGAAACGGCGAGAGCACTCCCGTGAGAGCACCAAGCGCGATGAGCGCGAGCACGAGTGCGAGGGTCGCCCTGTGCGGGGAAAAGAGCGCGAGAATGCGTCTGGTCTCGACCTTTTGGCCGTCGTTGAGCCCCGTATCGGGAAGCTCGAGCGGCCTCACGCGGAGCGAATGAGCTTGTGCTGCGCGGCTTGTGCGAGCGGCCGCAGAGTCACGAGATCGAGGTTCACGTGGTGCGGGAGCTTCACGGAATACGCGATGACATCCGCGACGTCGTCGGCAGTCAGTGGCTTCTCAACGCCTTCGTAGACCTTGTCGGCGGCAGCTTGATCGCCACCGAGGCGCGTGAGGCTGAATTCCTCGGTGTGCACGAGCCCCGGGGCGATTTCGATGACCCGGATCGGTTTGCCGGCGAGTTCAAGGCGGAGCGCCGCGGCGATCATGTGTTCGCCCGCTTTCGCGGCGTTGTAGCCGGAGCCGCCTTCATAGGCCGCCTGGCTCGCCGTCGAGGTCAGGAACACGACGTCGCCGTGCCCGCTTGCTTCAAGGGCTGGAAGGAGCGCCTTCGTGACACGGCCCGAGCCAATCACGTTGGACCGGAACATCCCCTCCCACTTGTCGAAGGCTGCATCGGCGACCTGCTCGATGCCGAGTGCACCACCGGCGATATTGCACAGGGACGTGAGCACTCCGCCGAACTCGCGCTCGACGTAGTCGGCAACGCGCGCGACATCCTCGTCGACGCTAACGTCGCACGGCAGCACATCAAACTTTTCGGGATCGTTCACCATGCGGGCGAGCTCTTCGAGTCGCTCGCGCCGACGCGCGATCGCGAGAACTCGATACCCTTCCTCATAGAGACGAAGCGCCGTAGCGCGCCCGATTCCGGAGCTCGCGCCGGTGACAACAACCGTTCGTGGGCCTCGTGAGTTCATGTCCATCACACCTCCGTGTGCTCAAGAGCATCGAGGAGCTGCTCGCGCATGCGCTCGAGAGGCTCCGCATCATATTCGGCATCAAAATCGCTCAAGGCCTTTTCGAGGCGTTCAAGCCGGGAAAGGGCGACGTCGGCATCGATGACCGACTGGCTGAAGTGGGGCTCAAGTGCCTCGGCGCGCGCGGAAAGGTCGGTGCCTTTCGCGAAGGAGTCATCGAGGAACTCGTCCACGAGCTCGCGCCTCTCGCGCATTTTCGCGCTCACGCTACTGATCGACGTGCGGGCACGGCCGATCGCGACGTGGAGCGAACCGATGTGCTGCAGCATGACGTCAAGGTCCGCGAGGAGTGCCGCGACGAGGTCGCGGATCGCACTATTGGCTTCGGCACGCGCGGCACTCTCTTCGATTTCGAAGCGCTCGTCCGCGAACTGCGTGACCATCGCGGACTGAAGACGCGCAAGGGAAATCTGGAACTGGGTCTCGCGCGAAAGCGCGGCGAGGGTCGAAAGTTCGCCCGTGAGAGAGCTGAGGCGGGGACGCAGGGCGTTGTCGCTCGAATCCCACAGCCCGAGCTCGGCTGCTGCCTGGAGGTCGATGTCTTTGCGAATACGGCGCAAAACCGAGTCGGTGTAGCCCGCGATCGTCTCGAGAGTTTCCTGATCGAACGACAGCACGCTGACCTCGGCGTGAATGCCGAGGGCGGCGCGCACGATGAGGTCAATCGTGTTCGTGACTACCATGCCGAGGCTGCCCTCAAGCGCCTCTTCACGCATCATCACTTCACGCAAAAGCGCCTTGCGCTGGAACACCTCATAGCCGTCATAGCCGAGATCACGCACGGCATTATCGACGAGCTTTGCTCCGACGCCCGCAACCTCGCGAGCACTCCTTCCCTGCTTGCGCAGCTTGTTTTCCTCGGCAACGATCACGGCATAGGCCTCGAACACGTCGTCAAAAGTCGCGCTGCTCATGGGTTTTGAGCGCACGGAAAGGTACCCGCCTTCGGGAAGAGGGGTGACCGTAGCAAACACGTCGTAGTGGCTACCGTCGGACGAAAGATTACGAATGTACCCCGCGAACGGCTGGCCTTTTTCGACGGAATCCCACAGGAGCCGGAAGACGCCCGAGGGCATATCGGGGTGGCGGATGATGTTGTGCGGGGCGCCCTTGAGTTGGCTTGCCTCGTATCGCGAAAGCCGCACGAACACGTCGTTGGCCTTGTCGATGTGGCCGCGTTCGTCGGTCGTCGAGAAGAACAGCTCACCCGCCTCGAACTCGAGTTCGTGGCCTGTGGGGTCGGGGCGCTTCATGGGGACCTTCCGCTCGTGTGCGTCGTGGGGAGCCGGGGCGCTGGAGGATCCGACGCCGGCTCGCCCCTATAGTACGCGGCATCTAGGGACCTACCTGGCACAAAGGGCCCTACGCGAAGGGGCATGTTCAGTGCTTGTCGTTGGGGCATCTCACGCCCCCGTAGCACCACCGATGCGTGCATGCGTGAAACAATGAGGCACATGAGCGAAAACAGCCACGACGCAGGTCACGACTCGACCGCCGCACCGATGAGCCCCTCGATTCCCGACCGCCCAAGCCTCGACGGTCTCGAGAGCAAATGGGACACGTGCTGGGAGAACGCGAAGGTCTACGCGTTTAACCGAGACACAAGTCGCGAGAAGGTCTTCTCGATCGACACTCCCCCGCCCACAGCCTCGGGCTCGCTGCACATCGGTCACGTGTTTGCGTACACCCAGGCCGACATCCTCGCGCGCTACAACCGCATGATCGGCAAGGACGTGTTCTACCCGATGGGCTGGGACGACAACGGCCTGCCCACCGAGCGCCGCGTGCAAAACTACTTCGGCGTTCGCTGCGATCCGACCCTCCCCTACGTGGAGAACTTCGAACCACCCCACCGCGGCGGAAACGCGAAGACCGCGAAGCCTCAAAACCAGATGCCGATCAGCCGCAAGAACTTCATCGAGCTGTGCCTCGAGCTCACAACGGAAGACGAGAAGGCCTTCGAGCACACCTTCCGCACCCTCGGCCTTTCGGTGGATTGGAACCTGCGCTACCAGACCATCGACGACAACTCGCGTGCCGTGAGTCAGAAGGCATTCCTCACGCATCTGAAGAACGGCCAGGCCTATCAGGCTGAGGCGCCGACCCCGTGGGACGTCACGTTCCGCACCGCGGTTGCGCAGGCCGAGCAGGAGGACCACGACCGCGAGGGCGCGTACCACCGCCTCGGTTTCACGCGCGCCGATAACGGCGAGAAGGTGTTCATCGAGACGACTCGCCCGGAGCTTCTTCCCGCGTGTGTCGCGCTCGTCGCGCATCCCGACGATGAGCGCTATAAGCCGCTATTCGGCACGACGGTGCTCTCCCCCCTGTTCGAGGTCGAGGTGCCCGTTCTCGCGCACCCGCTCGCACAGGCCGATAAGGGCGCGGGCATCGCGATGATCTGTACGTTCGGCGATGCGACCGACGTGATTTGGTGGCGTGAACTCGACCTTCCCACGCGAGCCGTGATCGGCCGCGACGGCCGATTCCTCGAGGACGCCCCGTGGATCACGAGCGAGGCCGGTCGCGAGCGGTACGCCGAACTCGCGGGCCTCACCGTATTCAGCGCGCAAAAGCGCGTGGTCGAGATGGTCACCGAGACGGGCGACATGGTGGGCGAGCCAAAGAAGATCACCCACCCCGTCAAGTTCTACGAAAAGGGCGATAAGCCACTCGAGTACGTCACGAGCCGCCAGTGGTACATCACGAACGGTGGACGCGATGAGGCCGACGGCACTTTGCGCACGGCGCTGCTCAAGCGCGGCGAGGAACTCACCTGGTATCCGGGATTCATGGCCTCGCGCTACCGCAACTGGGTCGAGAACCTCACGGGCGACTGGCTCGTGAGCCGCCAGCGCTACTTCGGCGTGCCGATCCCCGTGTGGTACGGCCTCGACGCGAAGGGCGAGATCGACTACGACCGCGTCCTCATTCCTTCCGAGGATCGCCTTCCCGTGGATCCCACCCTCGATGCGCCGGAAGGCTTCGACGAGTCTCAGCGCGATGAGCCGAACGGCTTCACGGCCGACCCGGATGTGTTCGACACGTGGGCGACAAGCTCGCTCACGCCGCTCCTCGCGACCGGCTGGCTCGATGACCCGGATCTCTTCGGCAAGGTCTACCCGATGGATCTTCGCCCGCAGGGCCACGACATCATCCGTACGTGGCTGTTCAGCACGGTCGTGCGTTCGCATCTTCTCACCGATTCGCTTCCGTGGACGGGCGCGAGTATCAACGGCTGGATCCTCGACCCGGACCGCAAGAAGATGTCAAAGTCGAAAGGCAATGTCGTGACGCCGATCGACCTTCTCGAAAAGTACGGTTCGGATGGCGTGCGCTACTGGGCGGCACGTGCCCGCCAGGGAGCGGACACGGCGTTCGAAGAGGGCCAGATGAAGATCGGCCGCCGCCTCGCGATCAAAGTTCTCAACGCCTCGAAGTTTGCGCTCAGCTTTGGCGAAGTGGCGTCGGACCCGGAGGGCACCCTTCCTGCGGACCCAGCCGCCGTCACCGAGCCGCTCGACCGCGCGATGCTCGCCTCCCTCGCGAGCGTCGTGGATCAGGCGAGCGCGGCGATGTCGAAGCTCGACTACGCGCGCGCGATCGAGGTCATCGAGCCGTTCTTCTGGACGTTCTGTGATGACTACATCGAGCTCGTGAAAAACCGCGCGCACGGTGCGGCTGGCGAAGGCCCCGCAGCCTCGGCTCGCGCGGCTCTCACGATTGCGCTCGAGACCCTGCTGCGCCTTTTCGCGCCGTACCTCCCGTTTGCCACCGACGAGGTGTGGAGCTGGTGGCGCGAAGGCTCGGTTCACCAGCAGGCATGGCCCACCTCGGCGCCTCTCGCCAAGGCCGCAGCCGGCCAGGACGAATCGCTCCTGCGCGTGGTGAGCGAGGCCATCATTTCGGTGCGCAAGGTCAAGAGCGACGCGAAGGTCTCGCAAAAGACTCCGATGCTGCAGGCGAATCTCGCGCTTCCCGAAGGTGCACTCGCCGAGTTCGAGAGCGTGCGCTTCGACGTGTGCGCGCTCGGCTCAATCGAGGAGCTCACGCTTGAGCCCTCGACCGACGGCGCGATCACGCTGTCGAAGGTCGAGCTCGGCGAGCCGCCCGCGAAGAAGAAGTAGGCGCGCACAGGCCGCAACACGCAGCCGATCATCGCAAGAGCCCCGAGGGGCACGGTAGGTCTTCACACCGCCGTGGTTCTCGGGGCCCTTTCGAGCGAGCAGACCGCCCCCGCCTGCGCCCCCACCTAGATCCGAGTTGTCATTATCGCAACCTCGTTGCGTTTATCGCTTGACTGTCTCGTGGTCTACTTCTAGGATCGACACCACTACCTTCCGTGGAAATGACGCCCAGTCGTTTTCTCAATGACGAGAACCTAGGAGGCCCCGTGGCGGAAGAACTGCCCCAACACCCCGATTTCCTGTGGGATAACCCGGACCCGAAGAAAACCTACGACGCGATCGTCGTGGGCGGCGGCGGACACGGACTCGCCACCGCGTATTACCTCGCAAAAAATCACGGGATGACCAACATCGCCCTTCTTGAAAAAGGGTGGCTCGCGGGCGGCAACATGGCCCGCAACACCACGATCATCCGGTCGAACTACCTGTGGAACGAATCCGCCGCGATCTACGAGCACGCGATGAAGTTGTGGGAGGGCCTCACCGAGGAGCTCGAGTACGAGATGTTCTTTTCGCAGCGCGGCGTGCTCAATCTTGCGCACACGCTCGGCGACGTGCGCGAATCGGTGCGAAGGGTCGAGGCGAACAAGCTCAACGGCGTGGACGCCGAATGGCTCACACCCGAGCAGGTCAAAGAAGTGTGCCCGATCCTCAACATCAGCGACAACGTGCGATACCCGGTTATGGGCGCGACCTACCAGCCGCGCGCGGGCATCGCGAAACACGATTGGGTGGCATGGGGCTACGCGCGCAAGTGCAACGAGCTCGGCGTCGACATCATTCAAAACTGCGAGGTCACGAAGGTTCTGTCCGACGGTGACCGCGCGATCGGTGTCGAGACCACTCGCGGGAAGATCCTCGCCCCCAAAATCGCCCTCGCGGCAGCAGGGCACACGACCACCCTCACAGATCAACTCGGGGTGCGCGTACCCACGCAGTCGCATCCGCTCCAGGCACTCGTCTCGGAGCTTTTTGAGCCGGTTCACCCCACGGTCGTCATGAGCAACCACGTGCACATGTACGTATCGCAGGCTCATAAGGGCGAGCTCGTCATGGGTGCGGGAATCGATCAATACAACGGCTACGGCCAGCGCGGGTCGTTCCACGTGGTCTCCGAGCAAATTGCCGCGGCGATCGAACTATTCCCCGTGTTCTCTCGTGCACATCTGCTGCGCACATGGGGCGGGATCGTGGATGTCACGCTCGATGCTTCCCCCATCATGTCCCTGTGTGACGTCGAAGGCGTGTACATCAACTGCGGCTGGGGCACGGGCGGCTTCAAGGCTACCCCCGCATGCGGATGGGCGTTTGCGTATACGGTCGCGAACGATCGCCCCCACGAACTCAATGAACCGTTCTCGCTCGAACGCTTTACGACCGGCCACCTGATCGACGAGCACGGCGCCGCTGCCGTCGCTCACTAACCCCTCCGCGAAAGGAAGACCAACGATGCTTCTTCTCACGTGCCCCCACTGCGGTGACCGCGACGAAATCGAGTTTCACTACGGCGGCGAGGCTCACGTGGCCCACCCCGAAAAAACCGCGGAATTGACCGATACCGAATGGGCCCACTACCTGTTCTACCGCTCGAACCCCAAAGGCGAGTACGCCGAGCGATGGCTGCACACGGGCGGCTGCCGAAAGTGGTTCAATGCCCTGCGCGACACGGCGACCCATGAGTTCCTCGCGTTCTATCCGGCGGGCGAGAAACGCCCCGAGCTGCACGGCGGCGACGAGGCCGCCCACACGATGGGAGAGACCAAGTGAGCATGCGACTATCCCCCGAGCATTCCCCTCGGTACGGCCTCGCGGACAGTGAACCCTTCTCGATCACGGTTGACGGTGTGGAGATCGAGGCATACGACGGCGACACGGTTGCCTCCGCGCTCATCGCCTCGGGCCGGATCCACACGGCCGAATCGATGTACCGCCACCGCCCACGAGGAATCCTCGCGGCGGGCATCGAAGAGCCGAACGGGCTCATCACGGTTCGCTCACGCGACGCGCACGATATCGACGAAACAATGCTGCCGGTGACAACCGTCCCGGCTACGCCGGGCCTCGAGACTCTGTTTGTTTCAGGGCAGGGCGCCCTCGACCCGCGTCCCGACCCGGCCCTCTACGACCACAAACACCGCCACGTGGACGTGCTCATCGTGGGCGCGGGCCCCGCCGGCATCGCCGCGGCGCGCTCGGCCCTCGCCGGCCAATGCAGGGTCGCGCTCCTCGACGATCAGCCCCTTCCCGGCGGTTCACTTCTTTCCACACGCGATGTCGAAATCGATGGTCTCAGCGGCCCCGAATGGGCACGCACTGAAATCGAGAAGCTCGAAAAGAACAGCGACTTCACCTACCTTCCGCGCACGAGCGCGTTCGGCTGCTACGACGCGAACTACGTGATCGCGGTCGAAAACCGCACCGATCACCTTCCACGCGCCAAGCGCCCCGGAGTGTCGCGCCAGCGCATGTGGCAGTTCCGCGCCGCGGAGGTCATTCTCGCGACCGGCGCCATTGAACGACCGCTCGTGTTCAAAAACAACGACCGGCCGGGCATCATGCTCGCCTCCGCCGTGAGCACCTACATCAACCGCTACGGCGCTCTGCCGGGCCACCGAGCGGCACTGTTCACCACCAATGACGCGGGCTATGAGAGCGCGCTCGACCTCGCGGCGGCAGGGGCGAAGGTCGCCGCGATCATCGACGCACGCCCAAGCGTGCCCGAGCACTGCAGGAAAATCGCGCGCGAGGTGGGAGCAGCCCTCTACGCGGGCTCCGCCGTGATTGATACCGACGCGGGCGAGGGCGGGCTCCTGAGCGCCGTCACGGTGCGCGGCCTCAACGACAACACTGAGCTCACGAGCGAGGCAAAACACATCGAGGTCGACCTCCTCGCCGTCTCGGGCGGATACAGCCCCACCGTGCACCTCCACACCCACCGCCAGGGAAAAACCACGTGGAACACGGACATCGCGGGCTTCGTGCCCGTCTCCCCCGTTTCCCACCAACACCACGCGGGCGCCCTCACCGGGAAGTATTCCCTCGAGGATGCGCTCGAAGAAGGTCACCGCGCAGGTATCGAGGCCCGCGAGAAGGCTGCCGAAGCGAAAGGCTTCAACGCCGGGAAACTGAAGCGCGAGGTTGCCGAGGCAGCCGTCGGAACCTCACTGCCCCTTGACCGCTCTCCCGTGCGGCCCGTGTGGCTCGTACCCGCCAACGACGGCGACGCAGCCGAGTGGCACGAGCATTTCGTTGATTTCCAACGCGATCAAGCCGTTGCCGAGATCATGCGCGCCTTTGGCGCGGGCATGCACAACATCGAGCACATCAAGCGCTACACGTCGATTGGTACTGCGAACGATCAGGGCAAAACCTCAGGCGTAAACGCAATGGCGATCCTCGCGGCCGCGCTCGGCGAAGATAATCTCGAGAAGGTCGGCGTCTCAAACTACCGCGCGCCCTATACGCCCGTGCCGTTTGGGGTCATCGCGGGCCGCGAGCGCGGCGACCTCTTCGACCCGGCACGCCTCACGTCGATTCACCCGTGGCACCTCGCCCACGGCGCGAAGTTTGAGGACGTGGGCCAGTGGAAGCGCCCCTGGTACTACCCGCAGGGAGCGGAATCGATGGACGCCGCGGTGCGCCGCGAGTGCGCGGCGGTCCGTGAATCCGTCGGTTTCATGGACGGCACCACGCTCGGCAAGATCGAGATTCGCGGGAAAGACGCAGCGGAATTCCTCGATCGCGTGTACACGAACTCGTTCCGCCTGCTCAAGGTCGGCATGGGGCGCTACGGCGTGATGTGTACGCCCGACGGGATGATTTTTGACGACGGCGTGACGATGAGGCTCGCGGACGATCGCTTCCTCATGACGACCACCTCGTCGGGCGCCGCGAAGGTTCTCGACCACCTCGAAGAGTACTCGCAAACGGAGTGGCCCGAGCTCGACGTGACATTCACGTCGGTGACCGAGCAGTACGCGACGATCACGGTCGCCGGCCCGAAGTCACGCGCCGTCATCGAAAAGGTTGTCCCGAACATCGACGTTTCCGCCAAGGGCTTCCCGTTCATGGCATTTCGCGACACGACCCTCGCAAACGGTATTCCGGCGCGCGTGTGCCGCATTTCGTTCTCGGGGGAGCTCTGCTTCGAGATCAATGTCGAGGCTTTCTACGGGCTCTACGTGTGGGAGGCCGTCGAGGAAGCTGGCCGCGAGTTTGGCATCACCCCCTACGGGACGGAAACGATGCACGTGCTGCGTGCCGAGAAGGGCTTCATCATTGTCGGTCAGGATACGGATGGCACGGTTACCCCGCAGGACGCGGGAATGGACTGGGTCGTGTCGAAGAAGAAGGAGGAGTTCCTCGGTAAGCGCTCCTTCGCTCGCGCCCACACCGCTGCTCCGGGTCGGCGCCACCTCGTGAGTGTTCTTCCAGTCGATCGCCGGCTGCGCCTTCGCGAGGGCGCGCAGCTCGTCGAAAAGGGAACGGACCTCACGGTTCGCGATGCGGATGTGACGACTCCGCTCTTGCCCGGCAACGGGCAAATCGAGGATATCGGCTTCGTGACGTCGAGCTACGACTCGGTGGCGCTGGGCCGCACGTTCGCTCTCGCGCTCATCGAACGAGGCCGCGAACGCGAAGGCGAAATAATTTCGAGCCCCGTGGACGGCCGCCTCGTCGACGTAGAAATCGGGCCCCTGTGTCTTTTTGATCCGGAAGGAGAGCGCCGCGATGGCTAACGCTCAGTTGAAAGAATTTCGCCGCACGCCCGCCGCGCACCTTGCGGGCGCGATGGAGGCGGCGCGTGTCGTCGGCCCGCGTTCCGTGGCACTTCGGGAGCTAGATTCACCGCTGCAGGCAGGGCTTCGCGCGAAGCCGGGGAGCGAAAGCGCACGTGCACTTGAGAGCGTGCTCGGCTTTGCACTTCCCGCGCGGGTTGGCGAGGTCGCGGGAAGGTCCGACGCCGGCCACGTTCTGTGGCTCTCGCCCGACGAGTTCCTGTACGTCGATCCCTCCGACACGTCCCAGGCCGCCGTCGCTGACCTCGAGGCTTCTCTCGAAGGATTGCCGGGGCACGCCGTGGATCTTTCCGCGAACCGCACCGTGTTTGAGCTTTCGGGCCGCGCCAGCGAGGAGCTTCTCGAGAAGGGCTGCAACGCGGATCTACACCCGCGTGAGTTCCCAGCGGGCCGCGCGATCGCGACCCAGCTCGCGCACGTGCCGATCCTCTTGCACCGCGTGGACCAGAGCGTATGGCGGCTCTTCCCTCGCGCGAGCTTCGCCGATTTCGTGGCGCGGTGGATTATGGATGCGATGACCGAGTATCGCCAAAGCGACGTTCTCTAGACCGCCGCTCACAGCAACCGGGCCGCTTGGCGCACTCAGCGCCGGGCGGCCCCATCAATTCCGCTACTTCTCCGCGGCAATCCGCTCATGGTGACGAATCACCTCGGTGACGAGGAAATGCAGAAAACGCTGCGTAAACACCGGGTCGAGACCAGACTCTTCGGCAAGTCGCGTAAGACGCTCGACCTGGTGTTTTTCGCGATCCGGGTCGCCAGCGGGAAGGCCGTGCTCTGCCTTGAGGGCGCCCACGGCCTGCGTGAACTTGAAGCGTTCGGCGAGGAGATGCACGAGGGCCGCGTCGATATTGTCGATCGAGCGTCGGTGCTGGCCGAGGACCTCCCGGGCGCGGGCGATCTGTTCGTCGGTGACGTGGGTCCCGGCACTTGGGGTCGCTGGAGAATCATTCATGCGCTAAGCCTTCCAGGCGAAGCCGGGTGAGTAAAGGCCTTCGGCCATAAAGCGTCACGCGCTGCGACGGCGCTTCTTCGTATCGCTGCTTTCGGCGGCGGAATCGGCGCGAGTGAGCATGAGCGGCTCGCGCCCCTCGGTCACGACGGCCTCGGTGATGACGATCTTCACGACATCGTCGCGTGAGGGCACCTCGAACATCACGGGCTGGAGGATTTCCTCCATGATCGCGCGAAGGCCCCTCGCGCCCGTTCCGCGCTCGAGAGCGCGATCGGCGATGGCCTCGAGTGCAAGCTGCTCAAAGTCGAGCTCGACCTCGTCGAGGGCGAACATCTTCTGGTACTGCTTGACGAGCGCGTTTTTCGGCTCGATCAGAATGCGGGTGAGATCCTCACGGTCGAGGTTCGTGACCGACGTGAGCACGGGAAGGCGCCCGATGAACTCGGGGATGAGCCCGAACTTGAGGAGGTCTTCCGGGAGGATCTTCGCATAAATCTCCTGTTCATCGAGCGGGGTGTGAAGTTGGCTTCCAAATCCGATGCCACGCTTACCGATGCGGTTGCTGATGATGTCCTCGATACCCGCAAATGCACCCGCGACAATAAACAGCACGTTGGTGGTGTCGAGCTGCACGTAGTCCTGCTGCGGATGCTTCCGCCCGCCCTGCGGGGGCACGGCCGAGACCGTCCCTTCGAGGATCTTGAGCAGACCCTGCTGGACGCCCTCACCGGAAACGTCGCGTGTAATCGACGGATTTTCCGCTTTGCGGCCGATCTTGTCGATCTCGTCAATATAGATGATGCCGCGCTCGGCGCGCTTGACGTCCCAGTCGGCAGCCTGAAGCAGTTTGAGAAGAACGTTTTCGACGTCCTCACCCACGTAGCCGGCTTCCGTGAGCGCGGTGGCATCAGCCATCGCAAACGGTACGTTCAGGAGCTTCGCGAGGGTTTGCGCGAGGTAGGTTTTTCCACAACCCGTGGGCCCCACGACCAGCACGTTCGATTTTGCGACCTCGACTTCGTCGATGTCGGTGCCGATGCCCGAATCCTTCGTTTCACTCGCGATCACACGCTTGTAGTGGTTGTACACCGCGACGGAAAGGGCGCGCTTCGCGGTCTCCTGGCCAACGATGTGAGTCTCGAGGAAGTCGAAGATTTCATTGGGCTTCGGGAGCTCGAGCTCCTTGGCCTGCTCTTCCTTCTTCTCCGCGGCCTCGGTTTCCTCAGCGATGATCTCGTTGCACAGCTCGATGCATTCCTCGCAAATGTACACGTGAGGGCCGGAGATGAGCCGCTCAACCTGCTTTTGCGACTTGCCGCAGAACGAGCACTTATAGATCTCGCTCGAATCACCAATCTGTGCCATGGAGGAGAAATCCTTCCTGGGAAGCTATCAGGCCCTTGCCACACTAGCGGCAGGGATGCATGGAAATGGGGAGGCGCACCAGCGAGTGTGTGTCGCTGTGGCGCACCTCCCCGGCCCGTTCACGGGTGGCAGCGCTTACTGGCCGAGCTGCGCCTGCTCGCTGCGGCGCTGGAGCACCTGGTCGATGAGGCCGTATTCGAGCGCCCCCTGGGCGGTGAGGATCTTGTCGCGCTCGATGTCGCGGTGGATCTCCTCGCGGTCACGTCCCGAGTGGTGGGCGAGGGTGTCCTCGAGCCACTCGCGCATGCGCAGAATCTCGTTGGCCTGAATCTCGATGTCCGAGGCCTGACCGCCGCCCTGGCCGCCCATCGCGGGCTGGTGAATGAGGATGCGTGCGTTCGGAAGCGCGAGGCGCTTGCCGGGGGCGCCGGCCGCAAGAAGCACCGCGGCGGCGGAGGCCGCCTGGCCGAGGCACACGGTCGTCACGTCAGGCTTGATGTACTGCATCGTGTCGTAGATCGCCGTGAGCGCCGTAAACGATCCGCCCGGGCTGTTGATGTACAGGGTGATGTCGCGGTCCGGATCCTGCGACTCGAGCACGAGTAGCTGCGCCATCACGTCGTCCGCCGAGGCGTCGTCCACCTGGACGCCGAGGAAGATAATGCGATCCTCGAACAGCTTCGCGTACGGATCCTGGCGCTTGAAGCCGTAGGCCGTGCGCTCCTCGTAGGTGGGCAGCACGTAGCGTGCGCTCGGCATGTGGCCGGCCTTCATGGAGGGCTCAAAAGTCATGGTTGTACTCCTTTAGTTTCGCCGCGTCAGTTCTCGTCCATGCCGCCATCGCCGGTCACGTCGCCGGCTGCGGAGACGATCCGGTCGATGAAGCCATATTCGAGGGCTT
This sequence comes from Dermabacter jinjuensis, assembly GCF_902381725.1. Classification (GTDB taxonomy): domain Bacteria; phylum Actinomycetota; class Actinomycetes; order Actinomycetales; family Dermabacteraceae; genus Dermabacter; species Dermabacter hominis. Next base: position 158,734 of record NZ_LR698963.1, read on the forward strand.
CGGGGGCGGTGAACCAGTGGTCGCGGTCGCCGTCGGCAATGATCTGCTCGACGCTCTTGCCGGTCTGCTCAGCGGTAATCTCGGCCATCTGCTGCTTCATCGAGAGGATCAGATCGGCCTGGATCTTGATCTCGGACGCGGTGCCGCCGAGGCCGCCGAGCGGCTGGTGCATGAGAATACGCGTGTGGGGCGTCGCGAAACGCTTACCGGGAGTGCCGGAGCTCAGCAGGAACTGCCCCATCGAGGCGGCCATGCCCATGGCGACCGTGACGACATCCGGCTTGATGTACTGCATCGTGTCGTAGATAGCCATGCCGGCGGTGATCGAACCGCCAGGGCTGTTGATGTAAAGGAAGATGTCCTTGTCCGGATCTTCCGCGGCGAGCAGGAGCAGCTTCGCGCAGATGGCGTTCGCGTTGTCGTCGCGAACATCCGAGCCGAGCCACACGATGCGCTCGCGCAGGAGCCGCTGGTACACGTTGTCGTCGAGGCCAAGCGGCATTTCACCGGCCGCGTTCACGCTGTGCTGGGTCACGGTGCACTCCTTGTGTCTTGAGATTTCGTACCCCTCAACCTTAGCGAGCGCGAGGGGTCTCGGCGCCTGTGTTCGCCAGGGGCGCAGTTCCGACGCTTGCCTCGCTACAGCTGCGGCTGGGACCACAGCACTGTTCCGTGCGCATCTCGAATCGTCACGCGGGGCATGTCCTCGAGGGTGACGTCAACGTCGATGAATCGCTCGCCCCCGTGCTCGTGGGCACGGTACGTCATGTATTCATTCGCGATGGCGAGCACTTCGGTGCGTGCGGTCACGAGCCACGGCTCGGCTCGGCGTACGCCGATGAGCCCGGCGATCGCGTCGCGCATGGCGGGCCCTTCGCCGAAGAAGTCGCCTGGGGAATCGGGGAAGGCCTGGCGCACGTCGTCGTCTCCGCCGAGGCGCTCTTCCTTGATGCCGCGGAAGGCCTGCTCATCGCCGTAGTACAGGGCGGGGGTGCCGCCGAGCGTATAGAGGATCGCGTGAGCCGTGAGCGCGCCGTCTGCGCCAAGCACGCTCGCGATGCGGCTCGTGTCGTGATTACCCACGAATGTGTACGGAACGAAGTGTTCGAGGAACGTGTTGTGGCGGCCGAGAGTCCACTCGAGCTCGAAAAGATTCTTCTGCTCGATGCTCGAATAAATCGCCTTCCACAACTCGTACTCGGTCGCGGAATCCACTCCCGCTTCGCGCACGAACTCGGCGTAGTCGCCGTGGATGATCTCCGCGAAGAAGAACGCTTCGGGGAAGTCCCGGCGAAGGTCGGGGATGATCGCGCTCCAGAAGCTCGTGGACACGGAGTAGGCGGCATCGAGGCGCCAGCCGTCGATCCCCCGCTCGAGCCAGGAGCGCATGACGTGGGCGATTCTCTCGCGCGCGGCGGCGCTTTCGTGGTGGAAGCGGGCGAGCTCCCCGTGCCCTTCCCACACGCGGGGGGCCGGGCCGCCGTCGGCCTCCATATCAATATCAAATTCGCGCTCGCTCGCGTTCGCGGAGGGGTTCTCAAGCTCGCGGCGAAGCGGTTCGAAATCGATCGAAACGTGCGAAAACACGCCGTCGAGAAGCACGCGGATCCCGCGTTTTTTGCACGCAGCGAGGAAGCGATCGAAGGCAGCATCGTCGCCCAGCCTCGGGTCGATTTTCAGGTAGTCCAGCGTGTCGTAGCCGTGGGTTTTGGACTCAAAAATCGGGCCGAGCGCGATCCCGTTGAGGCCGAGTTCTTGCACATAGTCGAGCCAGCCGGTGAGGTGATCGAAGCCCCGTCCGGTGCGGGAATCGCCCTCGCGGATCGGGGCGTCGGTGAAGCCGAGTGGGTATACGTGCCACCACAGGGCGTGATCGATCCAAGCCATGACTATGCCTCCTTCGCGCGGCGCCGCGCGCTGTTAAAAGGGTAGCGGCCCCACCTCCGCTTTCGCGATGAGGGGCCGCGCCCTTAAGGGATGGTGCGAGACTACTTGTCTTCGCTCTTCTCCTCGGCAGCCTTCTTGGTGGCGGCCTTCTTCGCCGGAGCCTTCTTGGCGGGGGCCTTCTTGGCGGCCGGCTTCTTCTCAGCGGTCTTCTTGTCCGCGGACTTCTTTTCGGTCGTCTTCTTCGCGGCGGGCTTCTTGGCAGCAGCCTTCTTGGCGGGCTTCTTCTCGCCCTCAGCCTTGGCATCCTCGTCGGCCGAGGAATCGTCGGACTCCTCACCCTTCGAAAGGCCAAGATCCAGAACCTTGCCGCCCTCAGCCTTGACCGTCACCTCAGCAAGCGCGTCGTCAAGCGCCTTCGAGCGCTGAACTTCGCCGAAGATCTGCTCGAGCTGACCGCCCTGCGCAACAGCCTGGAGGAACGTGTTCGGGTCCATGCCGTACTGCGCGGCCATCTGGGACATGAAGCTCATGAGGTCTTCCTGGCCCACCTCGACCTCGCGCGTCTCGAGGATCGCATCGAGGAGGAACTGCGCACGGATCGCCTTGACCGTGTCGTCCTTGATTTCCTCGCCGTGCGGGTCATCCGCCGTCTTGCCCTCGTTTTCGAGGTGAGCCTCAATCTCGTCCTTGACGAGCTGCTCGGGAACCTCAATCTCGATGTCCTCGAGAAGCTTCTCGAGAAGCGCGTTGCGGGCGAGCGCGACGCGGTTGCCCTCGGCGTCCTTCTCGGCCTGAGCCTTGAGATCCGCCTTGAGCTCATCGAGCGTGTCGAACTCGGAGGCGAGTTCAGCGAACTCGTCGTCAGCCTCGGGAAGCTCGCGCACCTTCACGCTCTGAGCGGTCACGGTGATCTGCGCTTCCTCGCCGGCGCGCTCGCCACCGGCGAGCTTCGAGGTGAACGTCGTGGTTTCGCCAGCCGAAAGGCCGATCAGGGCCTCGTCGAGGCCGTCGAGCATGTTGCCCTCGCCAATGTTGTAGGACACGCCCTCGACGGTGTCGATCTGCTCGTCCTCGATTTTCGCGACCATGTCGATCGACACGAAGTCGCCGTCCTCAGCGGGGCGATCCACACCCTTGAGGGTGCCGAAGCGCTCGCGCAGCGCGGTAAGGCGCATCTCCACTGCGTCGTCGTCAACGACGGGCTCCTCGATCTCGATCTCGAGGTCGGAGAAGGTGGGAAGTTCGATCTCCGGGCGCACATCCTGCTCGATAACGAACACGAGGTTGCCCTCTTCCGAGCCGTCGAGGCCCGGAACTTCCTTGACCTCAACTTCAGGACGGCCTGCCGGCTTGAGTTCGGCCTCGGCAGCGGCCTGCTGGTAGTAGCCCGGAAGCGCGTCATTCACGGCTTCCTGGATGATCGCGGGCTTACCGAAACGCTTCTCGATGAGCGACGTGGGAACCTTGCCCTTACGGAAGCCGGGAAGCTGCACATCCTTGGCAATCTTCTTCGCGGCCTGATCGATCGCGGGCTTCAGTTCCTCAAAAGGAACCTCAACGTTAAGCTTCACGCGGGTCGCGCTCAGCTTCTCGACTGCAGTCTTCACGTGCAAGTCTCCTCGTAGTAGTTCTCGTATTTCAAAGTCGGTAACCGGAGCCACGCCACGTGGCGGCCCCTGCGACGTCGGGATGACAGGATTTGAACCTGCGACCTTCCGCTCCCAAAGCGGACGCTCTACCAAGCTGAGCTACATCCCGGTCCACCACACCAGCCAACGTTCCTTCGAACCGCAAAAGCCGTTATGGCAACCCAGCCAAGTTTACCCGCCGCCACCTGAGGGCGCTGCGACATCACTCGCGCGATGTGACGAGATACATTCCTCACGCCGCACGTCCACGCCTTGGGCAAGGGCGCGGCATGTGGCAATATAGATCCCTGAAGCGCTCGGGCGCTTCTCGCGGGTGTAGCTCAATGGTAGAGCCTCAGTCTTCCAAACTGATTACGCGGGTTCGATTCCCGTCACCCGCTCCATCTCCCCCTTCCCCCTCGGATTGCATAGACCTTGTGGGGGTTTCGACCCCGCTCAGCGCGCGCACGGCTCTCGCCCGACAGCTAACCTCGAATGCAACGCGGGACTCATCGCGAATGCCGCCCCACGATTCTCTGCGCTCTCACGCAGACCCCTCCTTAGTGCATTAGCGCTATGACAGCATCGCTCACTCTCCATGAGTAGGCTGATGATGTCGCTTAACTATCTCGATATGGGGAAGTGATGCGGCTCCAAGAAGGGGGTCGGGCGCCAAAGAGATCCATGGGCTCGCCGCGGGACAACCCCCGCTCCCGCATTCCGGCGCCTCCCCTCGCGCCTCTACCGCGAAGAAAGGTTCCGCCCATGAGCACACCCCAGCCCCGCGAAGCACTCGCGATCGTTGACGCCGCGAGCCCCCTCGGCGACGCTCTCGTGAGCGAGGCCTACCTCGCCCTTCGAAACGGCGGCGATGTAGTGGCGCTGAGCGCCCAGCCCGAACGCCTCACGCATTTTTCGCGCGCGATCACCTACGCGGCGATCCCGGACGACCTCGAGGAGTACGCCGCTCGACTCCACGGCGCAACAGCGGTCTTCCTCGTTCTCGAGGCCCACGAGGATGCCGAAAAGCTCGCCGCCAGCACTGTTCGCGCGATGCGGCGCGCTGGAATTCGCCGGCTCATCGCAACGGCGCCACTCGATGCCCTCCGCTGCACCGTGCACGGCACGCGCGAGGCCGAAGCTCCGCGCCGCGAACGCTCCTTCGCCGAAAGAGCAACGCGAGCGTGGGCAACCGTCGGAACACCAGACCCATCCCTGCTGGCTGCCCGCCGTGCCCTCGAGCTCGTGCGGCTCTCGGGTCTGGACACGACGCTTCTCCTGCACCCGCCGATACTCGTGGCACCCGGGCCCGCGTCCGTCCAGCGCACGCCCGCCGCGTACGCGCCGACCGCGAGCGCCGACATCACTGCCGCCAACGCTGCCCGCGCCATCCTCGCCTCCCGCTACGAGGATGGAATCGGCCGAGAAGACGTGCTCAGCGAGGGGTAGCGGGAGAGAAAACTCAAAAACCCCACACCACTCGACGAAACTGTGCGACACCGTTCAGCCCCGCCACCTACAGTTATTCCGTGACTGAGAACGCGACGAACGCTCCCCAAGATCCCACGCCCGCCGCTTCCTTCAACGCGGCTAGCTTTGACGCCTACCTTTTCGACCTCGACGGGGTCGTCACCCCCACCGCCGACGTCCACATGCGAGCCTGGAGTCGTATGTTCAACCAGGTGCTCGTGGACTACGAGGGGCAGGCCAAATACACCGACATGGACTACTTCACGTACGTGGATGGCAAGCCGCGCTACGACGGCGTGAGGAGTTTCCTCGCCTCCCGCGGGATTAACCTGCCCGAAGGAAATCCCGACGACGCCCCCGCCGCCATGACCGTCTGCGGCCTCGGTAACCGCAAGAACGCCCTCGTGCTCGACATCCTCGAGCAGGAAGGGGTCGAGCCGTATCCCGGCACGCTCGCGTTCCTTGACTCGCTGCCCGAAACTGCGAAAATCGCGATCGTCTCGAGCTCGAAGAATGCCCGCACCGTGCTGAAGGCCGCTGGACTGCTCGAACGCTTCGAGGTGATCGTGGACGGCAACGTCGCAGCCGAACACTCGATCCAGGGCAAACCCGCCCCCGACACCTACCTTTATGGCGCGAAGCTCGTGGGCGTGCCCGCCGAGAAAGCCGTCGTGCTTGAAGACGCTACGAGCGGCGTGCAGGCCGGGGCCGCGGGCAACTTCGGTGCCGTCATCGGCGTTAACCGCGGCGTGGGCCAAGAGGCGCTCGCCGAAGCCGGCGCCACCATCGTTGTTGACGACCTCAAGGAGCTGGCATGAGCATCCATAAAGTCTCCGCCGACCCCATGGACAGGGTCCACCTGCCCGTGGATGAATGGCAGCTCGTCGAGTCGCGCCCCGGCGCACAGCTCGGTTTCCTCGAAACGATTTTCGCGACCGCCAACGGCTATCTCGGCATGCGCGGCACGCCCGAGGAGGGCCGCGACGTCGCAAGTCACGGCACGTTCCTCAACGGGTTCCACGAAACCTGGCCCATCAAGCATGCCGAGAACGCGTTCGGCTTCGCGAAGACCGGGCAGACCATCGTGAACGCACCCGATTCGACCGTCATCAAGCTTTACGTCGACGATGAACCGCTCAACGTCTCCACGAGCGACCTCCTCGAATACAAGCGCTGGATCGACTTCCGCGAAGGCGTTCTGCGCCGCGATCTTCTGTGGCGCACCCCGAGCGGTGCCCAGGTGCGCGTGCGCTCTAGCCGCATGGTGAGCTTCACCGACCGCCACCTCGCGCTCATGTCCCTCGAGGTCGAAATGGTCAAGGGAAGCGCCCCGATCGCGATCTCTTCCCAAATCATCAACCGCCAGGACCTCAACGTCGATGCCGCGCCCGCGACGGCCCCGCGTGCCGGCGAGAACAAGTACGATCCGCGGCAAACCACGTCGTTTGACACGCGCGTGCTGATCCCGGAAGACAATCACGCCTCCGGCGACCGCGTGCTCATGGGCTATCGCACCGCCCACTCTGGAATCGGCGTTGGCGTTGCCGCCGACCACACAGTCGAGACGGAAATCGACTTCCAGAGCCTCGTCAAAATCGACGACGACATGGGTCGATTCATCATGCGTGGCGAACTGCCCGAGGGCGAGAAATTCCTCGTCAAGAAGGCCGTTGCCTACCACTTTGCACCGGGTGTGCCGGTGCGCGAGCTCCAGGATCGATGCCGCCGCACGCTCGACCGCGTACACAAGCACAAGCTTGAGAACTACCACGACGCACAGCGGGAATTCCTCAAACGCTTCTGGGAACGCTCGGACATCCGCATCGAGGGCCAAAGTGCCGTGCAGCAGGCGGCCCGCTGGTGCATCTACCAGCTCGCACAAGCCGCCGCTCGTGCCGACCAAGCGGGAGTCCCCGCGAAAGGCATGACAGGCTCCGGCTACGAAGGCCACTACTTCTGGGATACCGACATCTATGTCGTCCCGTTCCTCACCTTCACCTCGCCGGAATGGGCACGCAATGCCCTGCGCTTCCGCGTGAACCTTCTCGATGCGGCCCGCGAGAGAGCCCGTGAGCTCAACCAGCGGGGCGCCCTCTTCCCGTGGCGCACCATTAACGGCGACGAGGCGAGTGCCTACTACGCGGCCGGAACCGCGCAGTACCACATCGACGCGGACATCGCGTGGGCGTTCGCCACCTACAACGACATCACGGGCGATACGAGCTTCCTCGACCTCCAAGGCGCCGAAGTCCTCGCGGAGACCGCGCGCATGTGGGCCGATCTTGGCTTCTGGCGTACCAATGGCGAGCGGACGTTCCATATTCACGGCGTGACCGGGCCCGACGAATACACGACGGTCGTGAACAACAACCTGTTCACGAACGTCATGGCGAAATACAACCTCGAGCGGGCCGCTCGCACACTGCTCGATCTGCGCGAACGCCTCCCCGAGGCCTACCGCGCGCTCGTGCAAAAAATTGACCTCGACGAGCGCGAGATCGACGAGTGGCAGGCCTGCGCCGAAGGCATGTACATCGAGTTCGACGAAACGATGGGCATCCATCCCCAGGACGACCGCTTCCTCGATCGCGAGGTGTGGGACATCAAGTCCACCCCGGCCGACCGTTTCCCGCTTTTGCTCAACTACCACCCGCTCGTGATCTACCGCTTCCAAGTCATCAAGCAGGCGGACGTCGTCCTCGCGACCTACCTGCGCGGTGCCGAATTCACGACCGAGCACAAGAAGGCGAACTTCGAGTACTACGATCCGATCACGACCGGCGACTCGACCCTGTCCGCAGTCGTCCAGTCGATCATGGCTGCAGAGGTGGGCCACCAGGATCTCGCCCTCGATTACTTCCTCACGGGCCTCTACGTTGACCTCGCCGACCTGCACAAAAACACGAAGGATGGCGTTCATATCGCCTCCGCGGGCGGCGTGTGGAACGGCCTCGTCGCAGGCTTTGGCGGCATGCGCTTCAACGACGGCGACATCAGCTTCGACCCGCGCCTGCCCGATGAATGGCCCGCCCTTGAGTTCCCTCTCACCGTGCGCGGCAGCCGCTTCACCGTGCGGATCACGAAGGGCGACATCACCTTCACGCTCGACGAGGGCGAGGAGCTCGAGGTCAGCGTGCGCGGCGAAACGGTCCGCATCACGAACGAGAGCGTGAGGGTTCCTCTCCATGGCCAGGGCCCCATCCTCCAGGACGGCGACATCGAGGCGCACTACGTTGGCGATTCACGCGCCGACGGCACCCTCATCACCTCGACCGTGCCCGACCCGAACTCGCCGTGGGAGTACCCGGAGGCGGCGTGTGAGGAGCACGAAGGCTAGGGTCCGGGGGATAAAATTGGGGTCCGACGCTTGCCCGGCAGGCGTCGGACCCTGTTTTTTCATCGAAAGAGAGCCATGAAACCGCGCATCGTCCGTGCTGATCTTCCCGCCGAGCCCACCAGTGAGCTGCCACCGTGCGTGAAGCGACGTGATCTCGGCGCGCTCGGTCTGACCGGTGCTGCCGCGCTTGCCCTCGCCGGCTGTGGCCCGGATCGCGGTGGCCTCAAGGCAAAGGAAGTCCAGGTCGATGACTCGGGCGCCGTTTCCCTCGAGGACCTTCCCGAAAACCAGACGACCATCGTGAACTTCGGCGGGCAAAAGGCATTCGTCGCCGTCGTCCGTGGAAGCGGCGATGACCTCCACGGCTTCGAGGCATACTGCACGCACCAGGGCTGCGCCCTCAACCCCGAGGGGCCCGTGCTTCACTGCCCGTGCCACGATTCGACGTTTGATTCTCAAACGGGAGACGTCAAGGGCGGTCCCGCCGAGAAGCCCCTAACCGAAGTGGCCCTTAAGGTCGCCGACGGCAAGGTTACCCGTGCCTGAGGCCTCGAATCTCACGAGCGACGGGCGAGTTCGGCGCGAGGTCGTCAGCTTCGTGCGTCGCGGCTCCCGTCTGAACGCCGCCCAGGAGCGCGCGTGGCAGGCGCATGCCGCTCAGTACGTCGTGGACGTTCCGCGCGGGGCCCGCTCGACTCTCGCCGACCCTTCCGTGCGACTGTCCGTTTCGGAACTGTACGGGAATGCGAACCCGCTCATCGTGGAGATCGGCTCCGGGCAGGGCGATTGCATCGCCGCCGCGGCGGCCTCGCGCCCGAGCGAAAACTTCCTCGCCCTCGAGGTGTACAAGCCGGGCCTTGCCCAAACGATGCTCCACCTCGAGCGCCTGTGCCTGCCCCGCAACGTGAAAATGCTCGAGGTCGACGCCGAGAACTCCCTGCCCACGCTTCTCGGGCCCGAATCGATCCGTGAAGTGTGGATCTTCTTTGCAGACCCGTGGCACAAAACAAAACACCACAAGCGTCGGCTGGTCTCTCCCGAGTTCCTGCGGGCCCTCACGACGCTCCTCGAGCCGGGCGGAATTATTCGCACCGCGACCGACTGGGCTGACTACGCCGAGCACCAGCACGCCGCTTTCGAGACCGTCGCGGCCGAGGGGCTGCTCGTGAACCTCCACCCGTCAGGGCCGAGGCCCGAGGGCACCGCGTCTGACTCGGTGAGCGACGCAATGCCGAACGAGGGGTTTGCGCCGCGGTTCGACGGGCGCGTGCGCACCGCCTTCGAGAAGAAGGCAACGGCGGCTGGGCGCCTCGTGTGGGAGTTCGCCTACCAAAAACCGTAAGCGCTCCGACGGGTTAGGCCTCCGCGGGCGACTCAAACTTGTAGCCGAGGCCGCGCACCGTCACGATGAGCTCCGGGCTCTTCGGATTGACCTCGATCTTCGCGCGCAAGCGCTTGATGTGCACGTCGAGGGTTTTCGTGTCGCCCACGTAGTTTGAGCCCCACACGCGATCGATGAGCTGGCCGCGCGTGAGAACACGATCGGCGTTGCGCAGCAGAATCTCGAGAAGCTCGAACTCCTTGAGGGGAAGCGGCGTATCCACGCCACGCACCCGCACCACGTGCCGATCGACGTTCATCTCGATCCCGCCGGCCGTCAGCACGGCCTCGTCTTCAACGCTGTCCTGGCCGGGTGCCTTCTGCTGCTCGCCGCGGCGAAGAACGGCTTTGATGCGAGCGAGAAGTTCGCGCGACGAATACGGCTTCGTCACGTAGTCGTCGGCGCCGAGCTCGAGACCGAGAACCTTATCGAACTCGTCATCCTTCGCGGTGAGCATGATAACGGGCACGCTCGACGTCTTGCGGATCTCGCGGCACACATCAGTGCCGCTCATACCGGGAAGCATGAGGTCGAGAAGCACGAGGTCAGCCCCATGCACCTGGAACACCGCGAGCCCTCGGTCGCCGGTATTTGCCACCGCGACCTCATATCCCTCCTTGCGCAGCGAGTAGCTGAGCGCGTCCGAGAAACTCTCCTCGTCTTCAACAATGAGGATGCGTGCCATGTTTCCTATTCTCCTGTGTGAATGGGCAGATCCCGTGGTGAATCGTCGGCGAGCTCGGGGATTCGAAGCGTGAACGTCGAACCTGAGCCCTCCTTCGACCATACTGTGACTTCGCCCCCGTGGTTGCTCGCAATGTGCTTCACGATCGACAGGCCAAGGCCGGTGCCGCCGGTCGCACGGGAGCGTGCCTTATCCACGCGGTAGAAACGCTCAAAAATGCGTTCCATATTTTCGGGCGAGATGCCGATCCCCTCGTCCTTCACGGAGATTTCGACCATGCCGTTATGGCGGCGGGTCGATACGCCGATGAGGGTGTTCGGCGGTGAATACGTAATCGCGTTCATGATTAGGTTCGACAGTGCCGTGGTCAGCATCGTCGAGCTTCCGAAAACCTCGAGGTTTTGCGTGCCACCGGACTGGATCGTCATGCCGTGGCCCGAGGCGAGGTTCTGGTTGAGGGCAACAGCTTCGGCAACCACGGAGTCGACGTCGACCGTGGAGGCGTCGGCAAAAGATTGCGCCCCCTGCACGCGCGACAGCTCGATGATTTCCTGGACGAGGAGCGAGAGGCGCCGCGATTCAGTTTGCATGCGGCTCGCGAAGCGGCGCACGGCTTCGGGGTCATCTGCGGCGTCCTCCATCGTTTCCGCGAGGAGCGTTAAGGCGCCGACGGGGGTTTTCAATTCGTGCGAGACGTTCGCGACAAAGTCACGACGCGTTTCTTCGACGCGGGACTGCTTCGTGAGGTCATCGGCAAGCACGAGGATTCGCCGTGAGCTGCTGAGCGCGCCCACGCGCACGCTCACAACAGTGGGCGTGTTGAGATCTGAGCGGGTGGTTTTCTCGTTCGTCAGCATCTGCTCGCGGAAGCCACCTTGGCGCGAGACCTGGGTGACGATGTCGATGAGATCACGGTGCGCGAGCCGCGGGTAGTCTCCGCCGGTGGTGCGCACGAGGCCATAGCTATAGGCAAGGGGTGAGGCGCGCAGGACGTCGCCGCTCGAATCGAGCAGTACGTACGCGCTCGAGAGGATCGACAGCACTTCGGAGGTGGGCTCCGGGATAACCGGCTTCGCCGGTTCCGGCACAGGCCGGCTCCCACGCAGCGCCGCGTAGGTCGCCACAACTCCCGCCACAAGGCCGCACGCGGCAGCGACAAAGAGGAGAGCAACGGAATTCACCCCACCAGGGTACTCGGTCTCGGGGTCCGACGGCTCCCCGCGCCCCATCGAACCCAATTTCGTTTCCTGGTTATTCACCTTGGGGTTTGCCAACATTCACTTCCCACCGGGAAAATGGGAGGTGCATTACTGCCCCTAGAGAAAAGGACGATCCGATGCGTGCAGCATTCCAGAATGAACTTCAGGTCCTGCGCGATGGCCTGATGGAGATGAACTCCCTCGTCGCCACCGCACTCGAGGACGCCTCGAAGGCGCTGCTCACCGGCGACCTCGCGCTCGCCGAGAAGGTCATCGTCCGCGACCAGGAGATCGACGATCTCCAGGCGGAGCTCGACGAGAAGGCCATTGACGTCCTCGCGACGCAGTCCCCCGTCGCTACGGACCTCCGCACGGTCGTTGCCACACTCCGCATGAGCGCGTCGCTTGAGCGCATGGGCGATCTCGCCGCTCACATCGCGCTCGTGCTGCGCCGCCGCCACCCGAACGAGGTCATCCCGGCTGATCTCAAGCCGACCGTCGAGACGCTCGCCGATCTCAGCCTCAACGCCGTCCACGATGCCGGGAAGGTCCTCGAGAGCTACGACATAGCCCTCGCCGCCGTCATCGAGGAGCGCGACAACAACGTGGATCGCGCCATGGACGAGGTTTACGCCGCGCTCTCCGCCGACGACGCCTCCTACTCCGTCAAGGAGTCCGTTGACCTTGCGCTGCTCGCTCGCTTCTACGAGCGCCTTGGCGACCACGCCGTATCGATTGCGCGCCGCGTGGTGTTCCTCGTGACAGGCGATTCGCTCGACTCGCACAACCCACACACGGACGTCGACGAGTTCTGATCCGCTAGGCGATTCCTTAGCAGCGCCGCACTCCTGGGCGCTCAGTCTTTCAGTAAAAAGCGGGGTTCCGGCTTCTGGCCGGGGCCCCGCTTTTGCTACCCGCTTACTCCACACCCCCACCAGCCGCGCCCCCACTCACCGTTTTTCCTTCTCATGCCTCCCCCTCTTCCCCTCTTCCCCTCTTCCCCACCCGCTGTCTTTCCTCCTCACCCGCCCCTCCTCCCCCGCTCTCCTTCCTCCTCCCCTGCTTTCCTTCCTCCTCACCTCTTCTTTTTCAAAGTGGTGAAAAACGGTGTTTATCCCCTCGATATCGCACGTGAGGTGGCTAAAAATCACCACTTGGAAACTTGCGAGGGGTACAAAGCGAGAATTGACCGGGGGCTGGGCAACCGTCGGAACCCTAACTCGTTCCAGATTCTCCCGGTAACCTGTGGCGGTACCCGCATCAACAGCGACAGGAGTTCCTATGCCCTCGAAGCCCAGCAATCCCCTGGTCGGCGCTATCGTGACGGTTGCCGGGATTGGAACGTCGATCCTCGCGAAGAAGGCGCTCGAGGCCGGCTGGCATCGCGCTTTCGACGAGGAAGTTCCTGACTCGAAGTTCGAGAAGCAGGCAAAGAAAGACCTCAAGGCTCGCCAGAAGCAGGCAAAGAAGGATGGCGCCTCGAAGGCCGAGATCAAGGCCATGACGAGCGAGTACGACGACGTCGATGCTTGGAAGGTCGCCCTTTTCACGATCCTGTCCGGCGTTGTCATCTCGGGTCTGCAGCAGGTGGCGAAGAAGGGCGCACAGTCGGGGGCGGAGCGTCTCGTGGCGCGTCGCCCGCGCGCGAACCGCGGCTAAATAGCGACTACTCAAATGGAAGCCCGGCCTCATGGGGGCCGGGCTTTTGCCATCTTCACTCCCCAGCTGCTTCCTTGCCCTCCTGATTCGTCGCTGCTTGCCTGATTCGTCGCCGGTCCTGGCCTGATTCCTCGCTGCTTCCAGCGCTCACCTCCATTTTTGACTCTCGGCACCTGTTGCCTCAGCCTCTGCCTCTTTTCTTCGCCTCTGCCTTTTCCGTTCCCGCCACTCGCGCACAGATCCAAAGTGGTGAAAAACAGCCACTTGAAGCCAAAAAAGAGGGCAGTTGACGCCGTTTTTCACCACTTTCAAAAAGAACGCGAGGCATACAGTGCCAGCGCGGAGTCAAAAACACAGGGCCAGGATGCACCCAAAGCAAAAACGCAGGGCAAGCGGGCACCCAAGGCAAAAACGCGGGGCCAGTAGGAACCTAGGTCAAACCGCGGGACCAGGATGCACTCGAATTAAAAGTGAGCGGCCCCGCGATGCGGGGCCGCCACATGAATTCAGCGTCGACTACTTTTCAGGCGCGAGGTATTCGAGGGATTCGTCGAGCAGCTGCACGGTGAGGCGCTGCGTCTCGTTGCCAACGGTGATATCGACGAAAAGGTTGTCACCCGGCTTCTTCGAGGTCGTGACCTGGATGGGGTCGACGCCCTCGCCGCCAATCTTGATGGTTTCGCCGGCGGGCACGTTGATGCTCGCGCCGCCGTTAGCACCCTCGACGAAGGCGAGGCTGACGGTGAAATCCTCGGTCGATTGATTCACGATTGCGCCGGTGACCTGTACGCCGTTCGCCCCTTTGACAGCGAGGAGATTGCGGACGCCGACGGGCTTCGAGGCACCTTCGGGCGTGAAGTTGAGGAGGGCGCCCTCTGCCGGCTGGTAGAAGTGGTGGGTTTGCGTCGGGTTGAAATAGGCACAACCGCTGAGGCTGAAGGCGGCGATGCCCATGAGCGCGGCAGCGCGGGAGAGGGGACGAAGTTTCACTCTGACTCCTGCGATTTTGAGGTCACGTAGTTGTCGATGACGTAATGGTTTGCGTCGCGAAGCGGGACTTCCCGGCCGGGACTAAGAGCCCACCCGGAGGGGGAACCGCCGCGCTAGCAGCACCCTCACAGACTACCCCACACTCGGGCGTCACCGCCCAATGATGTGGCGGCGAAATATAGCACACACGTGGATGTTAGAATGGATGCTGGACGAAAGGGACCTGAACTCATGAATTTTAATGTCGGCGAAACAGTCGTCTACCCGCACCACGGTGCGGCGCTCATCGAAGAAGTCAACGAGCGCACCATCAAGGGCAAGGTCAAGAAGTACCTGAAGCTCAAGGTTGCGCAGGGTGATCTCACCATTGAGGTGCCCGCGGAGAATGTTGACATGGTGGGCGTGCGCGATGTCGTCGACCAAAAGGGCCTCGAAGAGGTTTTCGAGGTGCTTCGCCAGCCTTATGTTGAGGAGCCCACGAACTGGTCGCGCCGTTATAAGGCGAATGTGGAGAAGCTTGCCTCGGGTGACATCAAGAAGGTTGCCGAGGTCGTTCGTGACCTGTGGCGCCGCGATCAGGACCGCGGTTTGAGCGCGGGTGAGAAGCGAATGCTCTCGAAGGCTCGCCAGATTCTCACCTCCGAGCTTGCGCTTGCAGAGGATTGCTCGCCTGAGCGAGCCGAGGAAATTCTCGACGAGGTTCTCGCGTCCTGATGAAACATGTCGCGGTTGTGTGCGGCGCCGGGGTGGCGACCTCCTCGGTGATCCGCAAGCGCATCGAGGCGCATTACGACGTTCGCAAGATTGACGTGAACGTTACGCAGGCAACCGTGATGGATTTGCTGTCGCCGCAGTTTTCCGCCGATGCGATTGTCACGACGGTCACGATTCCCACGTCAATTGGGATCCCTCAGTTGAGTGGGATGCCGCTTCTACTCGGCACAGATTCGAGAGTGACATTCGAGGCGCTCGACCAATTGCTCGGCTTCACCTCGCGCCGCGAGGATCCGCAGGCCTAGCTCCGTGCCGCGCGGGCCGGTGGCCGCGCGCTTTTCAGCGCTCTCCCCGCTTCTTGAACCCCGAACTGCACCGCGAGGCCGGGCGGTTCCGGTGGGTTCAAGTGCGCGCCTTGGCAAAGGCTTCGCGGTCCGACGGCTGCTCCGCCGTCATCGTGTCGCGTTCGGTAAACACTGAGGGCGGCGG